>JADFVC010000299.1 GCA_015222355.1 Chloroflexota bacterium
ACCCTGACTCGTGAAAGCGAGCAGCACGAACTGTTCGAACGGGAAATTGACGGTAAGCTGCATTCCGGCGAGGTGACCCTCCGAATGACCCCCCTGGCGCGCCGCAGCGGTTTGCAGATCGAGATACCTGAAGACGTTTTTACGGCATGGCCGGAAGAACAGGCGGACCATTTGCACGACAGAATTGAGGCGGCCTGTCAAGCAGGACCAGCTGCCGGGTATCCACTGACCGATTTAAAACTGACCCTGCAGTCTGCCCCCTACGATGCGAACCGGACCACCGAACTGGGGATCTCCGCGGCAATCAACAAGGCGGTCTCCGAGGCCCTGCGCCAAGGCAAGCCGACCATGCTCGAGCCGGTCATGGCCCTGGAACTTACGGCACCCACCGAGTATACCGGCCGCGTCATGGGCAGCCTGCAGCAAAAACGCGGCCAGGTCGAAGGGATCACATCACATCCCGGCCAGGATGTCATTCGCGCCACTGTCCCCCTGTTAGAAATGTTCGGCTATATGACCGAACTACGTAGCGCCACCAAGGGACAAGGGAGTTTCAGCATGGAATTCTCCCATTTTGACCAGGCCCCTGCCGAAATCCTGCAGAAGTTTGGTCTTAAATAAAAAAGCGCCAAAAGGCGCTTTTTTAAAATCATGCTGTTCATTTATTTTTTTGTTCTTGAATTGCACAGCTTTCTACCGATGAAAAGGCAGGATAAAATGCGGGCCCTCAGCGGGGCGGGCGTTGAGCAGATTCAGCGCAAGATGCGCTGGCAGGGCCTCACCAAAAAGATAACCCTGAACCTCGTTACAACCGAGATTTGTCACGTAATCGAGTTGCAGAAGATTTTCTACCCCTTCGGCAACCGTGTGGAGATTGAGCCCTTTAGCCATCATGGCAATCGCATCGACAACGCATGTTTTTTTCTGTCCTTCTTCAATTTCACGCACAAACGAGCGATCGATCTTCAACGTGTTGACCGGGAAGTCCTGCAGATAGCTGAGCGATGAATGTCCCCGCCCGAAATCATCGATCGCGATGGAAACACCATAAGCCCTGAGTTGCCGCAACCGCTGGACGATCTCAGTCTGCCCCTCCACCAGCCCCTGCTCAGTTACTTCGATTTCAAACATTGCCACATTTAATTTGAATTCCTGCAGGGTATCGATGAAGATCTGAACAAAATCCTCCTGTTCCAACTGAACAGGAGAGATGTTAAGCGAGATTTTCAAATCAGGCAGCCCCTGCTGCTTCCAACGCGCCAGCTCCGCGCAGGTCGTCCGCAAAACCCAGTGACCGATCGGCACAATCAGCTTGGACTCCTCGGCGAGCGGGATAAAATCACCGGGAAGAATCAACCCCTTTTCGGGATGCCGCCACCTGAGCAGTGCTTCCATCCCGACAATGACATGGCTGACTGGTTCAACCTTGGGTTGAAAGAAAACCTCGAACTGATCATTTTCCAATGCCAGATACATGTCCCTTTCAACGGACAAGAAGGTCGAATCACTGCCATCCATAGCATCACTGTAGAAGCAGTAACCATCCTTGCCGGCGGCCTTGACATGATACATGGCGATATCGGCGCTCTGTAGCAGGGTGTCCTTATTTTCACCCGCCAGCGGATAGAGAGCGATACCGATGCTGACACTCAGATAAAGTTCATGCTTCTTGATTTTGAAGGGTTTTCGGACGGCCTTGAGAATTTTTTCGGCAACAGCGGTCACCGCTTCCTTGGTAGCAATATCGGGCAGCAACAGAACGAACTCATCACCACCGAAACGGCACAGAGTATCTTCCGCACGCAGACAGCGCAGAATCCGTTTTGAGACCTGCTGTAAAACCAGATCGCCCAAAGCATGCCCCAGGGCGTCGTTGATCAGTTTAAAACGGTCAAGATCGAGAAGCAGCAAGGCAAACTTCTGGTTATTTCTGCGGGCATGGGCAAAAACCTGGGAGATCCGATCATTGAACAGTATCCGGTTCGGCAAACGGGTCAGCAGATCATGATAAGCCTGGTAGCTGATGCGCGCTTCGGAACGTTTTCGCGCCGTGATATCGCGTGCACAACCGAGCGTCCCGACAAAGGTCCGCTGCCCCATAGCATCATTTTCATACCTGCCGATGGCGTTCAACTCGACAAACAAATCAGCGTTCACAAAACATTTTACC
>JADFVC010000300.1 GCA_015222355.1 Chloroflexota bacterium
CGTTACGCCGAACTGCAACAGCTGTTCGAGCAGCGTGGCGGTTACCGGATGGAATCGGAAGTCGGGCGGGTTTTGCACGGACTCGGTTTCAGCCGTGACGATTTCAACAAGCCCTGTGACACTTTCTCCGGTGGTTGGCAGATGCGCATCGCCCTGGCCAAACTGTTGCTGCAACGACCGAACCTGTTGTTGCTGGATGAACCAACCAACCATCTTGACCTGCCCGCTCGCGACTGGCTGGAGGATTACCTGCTGGCCTATCCGCACGCGGTGGTACTGGTTTCACACGATCGGTTTTTTCTCGATAAGGTGGTCACCCGGATCGTCGAAATCTGGAATGGTGACCTGACCGAGTACCCGGGAAATTACAGTAAATATATCCGGGCACGGGATGAACGGGTTGCCGCGCTCAAAGTGGCCAAGCGGCAGCAGGACGAAGAGATCGCCCGTATCGAAGCTTTTATCAGCCGGTTCAGATACCAGGCCAATAAGGCGTCTCAGGTGCAGAGTCGAGTCAAGCAGCTGAAGAAGGTCGACCGTATATCTCTCCCCCCGGAACGGAAAAAAATCTCCTTTACTTTTCCAGTACCACCCAAAGGCGGGCGGATGGCGCTGGAGTTGTGTCAGGTGTCGCAGGAGTATGGTGACCTCAAAGTGTTGCAGAACGTTGATCTGCAGATCGAGCAGGGTGAGCGAGTGGCCCTGGTTGGACCGAACGGAGCTGGAAAGTCGACATTGATGCGTTTATTGGCGGGAGTCGAGGCATCGGTCGAGGGTGAGCGAAAAGAAGGCCATAACCTGCATCTGGCCTATTTTGCCCAGGATCAGGCAGGAGAATTGAATCCGGCACGCGATGTCTATGGAGAATTGTCAGCTGACTCGCCAGTGTTAATGGTGCCGAAGTTGCGCAATATTCTGGGGGCTTTTCTCTTTTCCGGGGATGATATCGAAAAGCGGGTGAAGGTTCTTTCCGGCGGTGAGCGGAATCGCCTGGCCCTGGCTAAATTACTGCTGCGGCCGGCCAACCTGCTGTTGCTCGATGAGCCGACCAATCACCTGGATCTGCAGTCGAAACAGATTCTTCTCGATGCTCTCAGCAACTATCAGGGCTCCATCGTTTTTGTTTCTCATGACCGCTATTTTGTCGACGAACTGGCAACGCGGGTCATTGAGGTCGGTGGCGGCAGAGTGGAGTCCTATCTCGGCAATTATGAGGATTTCCTGCGGGCCAAGCAGCGGTTCGGCGATTCAAGCCACAGTGTCCGGCGAGTTGAGCAGCATACGCAGGTAGTAGCTGAGCGACCCCTCGACAAGGAGGCGCGGCGCCAGGCGCGCGCCTGGCGTAAAGAACTGCAGCGGCGTGAACAGAAGTGCCAACGGCAGTTGGCTGATATAGAAAAGCAGATTGAACAGATCGAGGAACAGCTGGCGGAACTGGAGAAAATTATGGCCGCTCCGGATCTTTATCAGGATCAGGAGCGCTGGCGACAGGTCAGCGGGGAGCATATCGGGCTGAAAGAGCAATTGGATGTCGCTTATCAGCACTGGGAAGAGCTTCAGGAACCGGTATGATTTTTCGCCCCCCTTACGTGGTCGTTGTGACCGCGCCGTCCAGTGGTGTGGGTAAAAGCACTTTGGCGGGAAATCTGGTCGTCTACCTCAAAGCTCTCAATGAAGAGTTGCCGGTGGCTTACGCCAGTTTCGATGCCCAAGCAAACGTCGGAGAAATGTTTGCTTTATCGTCCGGGATTGCTGCTCCGCTGAGTGATTTACAGC
>JADFVC010000301.1 GCA_015222355.1 Chloroflexota bacterium
GCTCCCTTGAGCTACCGGGGCGTACGGACAACTCCCCGGACGGGACTTTAACCCGTGTGATATTCAACTGTTACTGCGAACGGTCAAATCTTGAAATATCAGCTCATAAGAATTATAGTCCAGCAATGGTCAGACCTTTACGTATAGAATTCGCTGGCGCTGTCTATCATCTCACCTCTCGTGGTAATGCACGGTGTCGCTGGGCTGGCGTTTCTGCTGCAATCGGCCAGTGAAGGAACTTTGGCTAACAGCATGAGCGTTGTGCAGTTAAGGCAACTCAACAGTATTCGGAAATCATTATTAAAATTGACTGGAGATGATGAAGAATCGGTGATACTTGCCATGTTCCGCATCGGGTGCGGACCAGATGTGACCCGCGCCTTGCGCAGACCGATAAACACTTTTATGGACACAGGCATCACACCGCATTGATTTCAGAATTGTTTTTCCATTTTCTTCGAAACATAATGGGGTTTTGAACTGATATTTCAAAACCTGCTCCCCCCTGTCTGTTCAACATCCTTTTCATATCAGAAAAAATAAATGGCGTCTTTGAAAGCAACACCCGCAACATCCTTTCCGGAAAGGAGCGGCGTACCGTCCAAGGGTCAATCAATCGCCAGATCAGCATCGTCCCAGCGGATGCATTGTTCAAACTCGGGAGTATAGTAGTCGGTTGTCTTGTAGAGAAGTTCCGCCGAATCGCTTAATACCAAAAAACCGTGGGCAAACCCTTCAGGCACCCAGAATTGACGTTTATTCTCTGCCGAAAGGTGGCAGGAAGCCCATTGGCCGAAGGTCGTAGAAGATTTGCGTAAATCGACGGCAACATCATAAACCTCACCGTACACCACTCGCACCAGCTTACCCTGAGTCTGCTGAGTCTGATAGTGGAGGCCACGTAAAACCCCTTGTGTGGAACGCGAGTGATTATCCTGGACAAAGTTCGTTTTCAGGCCGGTCAACTCCTCCCAGTGTCGCTGGTTGAAGCTCTCCAGAAAAAAACCACGCTCATCACCAAAAACCTGCGGTTCGACGATCAGCACATCTGGGATTTTGGTCGGGATAATTATGCAGTTCAGTAAACCACCGGCTATGCCGGTGGTTTACTGAACTGCATAATTATTGGAACAGTTGGTCATCAGAATCGGCAAACCATAGGTGTGTGAGTAAGCACTGACAAGATGATCCGAAGCCGCCTTACTGGCCGAGTACGGTGAGCGAGGATCGTAAGGAGTGGTTTCCGTGAACAGCCCGGTCTCCCCCAGCGAGCCGTAGACCTCATCAGTACTGACGTGCAGGAAGCGCTTGCTTGCAGCCTCCTGCCCCTCCCCCAGCCAAGCGGTGCGAGCGGCTTCTAAAAGCGCAAAGGTTCCATTGATATTGGTTTGAATAAATTCCGCAGGACCGCTGATACTTCTATCGACATGGGATTCTGCTGCGAAATGTACAACTGTGTCGATCTGTTCCTCGGTAAACAGTTGAGCAAGCAGCTCAGCGTCGCAAACATCGCCACGGACAAAACGATAACGCGGGTCAGAGTCGATGGCGCTGAGATTTTCAGGATTTCCGGCATATGTCAGTTTATCAAGGTTAACAATTTCAATATCTCCCAAAGCTTTCAGCAGAAGATGGATAAAATTACTGCCGATAAACCCACAACCGCCGGTTACCAGTATACTTTTCATGGACAAACCCTTAAGTTCAACTAAAAACTTGGGAGAGGAAATCCTCTCCCAAGCGGTGCGAAAACGGCTCACATCAAGTTGCTTACTGAGTTTTTTCCGGTTTTTCCAGTATCAAATAGGGGAGTAGAGATTCCAAGGTTTTTTCCCCAATCCCTTTGACATTGACCAGCTCATCCAGTGCGGAAAAACCCTGGTGCTCATTACGATAATCGATGATCTTTTGCGCCGTCTTATCACCGATTCCCTTCAGCTCAACCAGCTGCTCCAAGGTCGCCGTATTCAAAAC
>JADFVC010000302.1 GCA_015222355.1 Chloroflexota bacterium
AACATCAGCCGGGTATCCTTGAATTTTTCCCGGGGATAACACGCCTGAGCGGCCTTTTGCAGCGCCTGGCCGTTGATATCGGAAGCGAAAATGTAGCTCCGCCAGGAACCTTGCTGCTTTTTCAAGGCCTGGTGCAGCAGAATCGCCAGAGAATAGGCCTCTTCACCGCCGGCGCAACCGGCGCTCCAGACCCGAATTTCCCTGCTACCGGTCTTGAGCTTACTCTCGATGAGTTCCGGCAACAGCCGTTGACCGATCATCTCGAAGACCAGCGGATCACGGAAAAAATGGCTGACATTGACTCCGAAGACGTCTATCAGCCGGTCGGGCTCGGCCGGGTCGAAGATCAACCGCTCCCAGTAGGCGGCAGAGGAAAGCGCCCCCACCTGGGACATGCGAACAGAAAGCCGCCGTTGCAGGGTCGACAGGCGATAGCCGCAGAAGTCCATCCCGCGCTGCAGCTTGAGATACTCGATAATGTGATTCAAACCAGAGCCCATGGCGGTGACATTCAGCTAAACGTCCCCCCTGTGAAGCGAAAAAGTCGGCAGGAGACACTGCATTGTAAAGAAATATAAATAAGGTAAGAGGAGCCAGGCGGGGGCATAAACTCATGCAGCAGCCAGAACCCATGCCCTTCCCCTGTCGATCCGGAAATTGCGGATCGAGACAAAGAATAGTGAACTCTTTATCTCATTGCAATAAAAGATATTTCTGCCCAGATATGTGGCGGCATTGAATAAACCAGAAAGAAATCTGGCAGATAACCGCGAAACTGAGTATTTTAGTCACCAGGCGAGAAGATGGATCAAACTCGCCCTGACTGAGCGTTTCACCTATAAAGGTAAAGAGTCTTGCATGAAATTCCTCAGTAATCCCAAAGTCATCATCGCAGTTTTTCTCGGTTTAAAGCGCTCCAGGCCAGCTATGCCCTGCGCAGCGGTACGGAAGTTCAGGCGACTCTGTCCGGCCGCTTCCTCGCCTTCGGTTTCTGGGTCATCGTCTGCTACTTTGTCCTGCGTGAGAAAATCCCTGCCCTCTGGTTCATGGGGATTGTCCTGATCCTACATATCGCCGGGGCCGTTATCGGCCTGCTGGCGATCCACCACCTTCGCCTATGATTGGTACCGTAGGGCCTCCTCGTGCGGAGGCGAGAGCCATATCCAAAACTCACTCCCTATAGAACACGAAACGCCCATGATTACCATATCGTGGGCGTTTCTCATATTGCTCTATATTTTGGACATCTCTTGCCCCGTGCCGAAAGAGTTTCTTCATGTATTCAGGTTTTAGTCGGAAATCCTTGCTAAACGTACATTGAATCCATTGAGGGGGGACTTCATAGGACGCGTATTTAAACTGACAGCGTGTTTTCTCTTGCTGGTATCGACCAGTTCTGCAGTTCAGCCTTAGGAAGGGGAGGCAATGGCCCTACAGAACGAAGTGATCTCAATTGTCAATTCGGTTATGAATTGTAATTATTGCCGCCCTTTGTCCGGATGCATAGTGTCGGATTTGAAAGGTAAGGAGAAACAGGAAATAAAAATCCACTTAAATGAATTGAGCGAAAAAGCACTTGATCGAATTATCTCGTATCACGAGTGCTGCCCATATAGGGATAGGCTTGCGATGTAACCGTTTCGCTATAGGGAAAAATACTGGCCACTTCGATCAAAAATCGGGTGGCTTTTTCTTATGATGCGGGGAATGTAGGAATCCGACCTTTGACCTTACGTTGAGAAGACCCAAATTGGTTGGTACAACTTGTTGGACATCCATGCTAATCAGTTTTTCGAGTTTGTGGATTTCTCAACAACGTCCCATTTTTTCCAAGTTGACATTCCATAGTTTCCTGTTTTGTTTTAGAGAGTGATTCGTTTCGGACTTGAGACAGGAGGTATGAAAATGCGCATGACAATCTGGATGGCAGTGACCGCACTTCTGGCCATGATCGCCCTGGCGGGGTGCACGGCGCAACTCTCCCTGGAGGACAGCAACCGTCTGAACCAAGCGCTGGAGTCAACCCAGAGTGCATCTGATTCTGCCGCCAAGGCCGAAGCAGCTGCCGCACAGGCAAAGGCCTCGGCCAAAGACTCCCAGCAGTCGGCCAGTCTGGCCAATTCGGCGGCCACGAGGGCCGAGGCGGCAGCCCGGCGTGCCGAGGCCGCAGCCGATAAGGCGGAGAAGGCTTTCGAGATGGGCCTGCGCAAGTAGGGGGGACTGCTCAGCGGGGCTTCGAGATGGGAACCGGTATGCCGCGCGCCTCCCTGATGGTCCTCTCCAGGGCTTTCCAGTCGATCTCCCCCCTCCATCCCAGTCCGTTTTTTATCCTGAGGGCCTCGTCGAGGGGGGTTTCTATCCGGCCGAGATAATCGGGGTGGATCTGTGCCAGCAGGGTATCTCCGTCCAGGGCCAGCTTGATCGGCTGGTAGACGATGCTTACCGGCATCCCGATCCGGGCCAGGCGGTTGAGATCCTCGATGTCGGCTGAATAGAGACGGATGCAGCCGTGGCTGACCCGCCTGCCGACGCCGAAGGGCTTGTCGGTGCCGTGGATGCCAAAGCCGGGGGCCGATAGCCCGAGCCAGTACTTGCCAAGGGGGTTGCCGGAGCCCGGCGGTATGGTGAAGAGATCCTGCTCCTTCTGGCGCAGGGCCTGCGGCGGGGTCCAGGAGGGGGACTCTATCTTGACCGTGATCTCGAACCTACCCTCGGGGCTGTTCCACCCCTTTTGTCCTATCCCGATCGGGTAGATGCGCACGCGCTTCCCCCCATCCTCATTCCAGATCAGGTAGAGTCGGTATTCTGCGAGATTGATGGTGATGCCGGGCCCGGCCCCGGTGGGGAGAATGGTGCGGTAGGGAAGCAGGACCTCTCGCCAGTCTCCCGGGCGCCACGGGTCAACGCCTGGGTTGGCCGCGACCAAGGGGTTGTATCCGATCCGGCAGCGCCGCGCGATTTCGGGCAGGATCTCTCCCGGGGCGAGGATGTAGGAGCGGTTTTTTCCGACGGTCTGAACGGAAAGGGAATCCGTCAGTAGCGATTCGGAGGCGAGCTTGGGATACCACCCCTGGGCCGGCCGCGGAGGGAGAAGGAAAAGGGTGAGCAGAAAAAGAGGGATGAAGATCAAGGCTTTCATGGGGTTAAGTATACCCTGGGCATTCCGGGGACAGAATATTTATCTTTGACGTTTGCAGACTATTTAGCGGAGGAGGGTCCGCACGTGAAATTTAAAACATTATTAACCAAACTCAATATAAACAGGCCCCATTCTTACAACTCACCCCTTATAACACACGAAAGCCCCCCTGTTTGCTGCTACAAAAACATAACGTAGCAATTCAATCTTTAGCTGTTTATAATGTTTCCTGTTGTGATGTTTTGTATGACAGGAGCAATGCCCTTGTGATTAGAAAATTCCTTTATCCTTTCCTGCTGCCCAACGGGCTGCTCTGTGCCGTCGCTCTCTTCGCACTGGCCCAGGAAACCCTCCCTGTTGAGTTGCTGCCGTTTCTTCGGGTGTTTCCTTTTGCAGTTGTCATCATCGGGCTGCTACTCGGCTGGCGGTTCAATCGGACCCGGTTGATCTACGCCATCGCTCTTATGCTGCTGGTTGAGCTGAGCATGGTTTATTTTCCGGTGGAGACAACGGCGCAGTTAGTTTTTCAGTCTGCGACCTTGCTGTTGCCGCTGAATCTGCTGCTGGTGTCCTGGTTTCGCGAACGGGGAATGCTCAACCTACGCGGCGCGTTCTGGCTGACGGTTCTGCTTGCCGAATTATTGACCTGCGGTGGGTTGATCCATTACCGACCGACACTCATCGAGTTTTGGCTGAATTATCCACTGTTCGACCTGCCGCAACTGCAGGCCTTGCCGCTGGCACAACCCCTGTTGCTGGCAAACGGACTGGTTCTGCTGCTGTTTGCTGCGCGCTCGCTACACAACCTGGCCGCTTTTGAGGCCAGTTTCTTTTGGGCCCAACTGATGATTCTGGCCGGTTTTTCCGGGCTGGGGAGCCAACCGTTGCGGCTCTACCTGGCGAGTGCCGGTCTGATCCTGATCATGGGAATTCTGGAAACCTCCCACTCCCTTGCCTATCGCGACGAATTGACCGGTCTGCCGGGGCGGCGCGCCCTCAACGAAGCGCTGGCCAAGCTGGGCAGCCGCTACACCCTGGCAATGCTTGATATCGATCATTTCAAGAAGTTCAACGATACTCATGGTCACGATGTCGGTGACCAGGTGTTGAAAATGGTTGCCGGCAAACTGGCGACCGTCAGCGGTGGCGGCAAGGTGTTCCGCTACGGTGGTGAGGAGTTCTCGGTGATCCTCCCCCGCAGGCAGATTGAGGATGCCCTGCCGTACTTGGAACGGCTGCGTC
>JADFVC010000303.1 GCA_015222355.1 Chloroflexota bacterium
CACCGGGCTGGGGCAGGATATCTACTCACAGACATTGCAGCCGCTCGGCCATTATAATCATCTGGATATCCTTAATGAAGTCCGTCAACGCGGTTCCATCGCCCAAACAATTGAAGATCTGAATCTCAATGACGGGATCATTTATGCCTGCGAAAAACAGCAGATCCCTTACGTGCTGGCCGGTTCGATCCGCGATGACGGTCCCTTGCCGGGAGTGATCGCCGATGTTTACCAGGCGCAGAACGCCATGCGTGAACATGCCCGCAAGGCAACGACGGTGATCGCTTTAGCGACCCAGTTGCATTCCATCGCTTTCGGCAACATGGTGCCGAGCTACCGAGTGATGGACGATGGCAGTGTTCGGCCGGTCTTCTTCTATATCGTTGATATGGCCGAGTTCAGTGCCGACAAACTGGCCAATCGCGGTTCGGCCCAGGCGGTGGCGATCCTGACCAACGTCCAGGATTTCATGGTGAATTTGTGGAACAACCTGAAGCAGTAAATCATAAAGCGAGGACAGAATTGAATTCTGTCCCCGGTGCCGTAGGGTCATGATATGCCAACAAAAAAAATCCGTATTATCGGGGTTCCCATCGATCTGGGGCAGAGTCAGCGCGGGGTTGATATGGGGCCGAGTGCAATCCGCTATGCCGGTCTGTCTTCGCGGCTCAAATCTTTAGGCTATCAACTTCACGAAGCGGGGAACCTGTACGTTCCGGTGCGCGATTCCCTCTCGGGGGAATCGGCCGATTTTCTGGGCGCGGTCCAGCAGGTCTGTCAGGCGGTTTATGAATCTGCTGCACAAGCTGTGACAGATGGAGAAATTCCGTTATTCCTCGGTGGCGATCATTCTTTAGCGATCGGAACCATCGGCGGCGTGACCAGTCGCGAACCGGTTGGAGTGATCTGGGTGGATGCGCACGGTGATGCCAATTCGCCCGGGATTTCACCGTCAGGGAACATCCACGGGATGTCGGTTGCCGCATTGCTTGGCGAGGGTTTCCCCGAATTGATAAATATCGGCCGACCGGGAGCGAAGCTGTCCGGAAAGGATATGGTGATGATCGGCATTCGCGATCTGGACAGCGGTGAACGTCAATGGCTGAAGCAGAGCGGGGTCAAGGTTTATACCATGCGTGATCTCGACGAGCGGGGAATGGGGGCGGTCACCCGTGAAGCTTTGGAGCATCTGAAAGGTCATAGCCGTCTCCACGTCAGCTTGGATATGGACAGTTTGGATCCGAATAGTGCCCCCGGTGTCGGGACCCCCTCTCCCGGTGGATTGAGTTATCGCGAAGCCCAGTTATTGATGGAAATTATTGCTGACACCGGCAAACTTGCATCGGCCGATATTGTTGAGATCAACCCGATTCTCGACCACGAGAACCGTACGGCAAAAATGGCGGTGGAACTGGTGGCCTCCCTGTTCGGTAAAAGTATCCTTTGAGCAATCTGTCTGGTTAAAAATTCTGTCGAAGTGGCTTGCATATATCGCAGAGAACCATTATATTCATCATTCTGAATATAAGAATGCCTTTGCTCAGGAGTTGTTCATGTTGAAGAAAATTATTCTCAGTGCCTGTTTTCTGGCACTGTTCGGTTGTTCTGATAATCAACCCACGGCACAGTTGTTTCCGCCTGAAAAAGCGGCGGCGAAAGCGGACGCAACTCAGGAGACACCGGCTGCCGCGGAGCATTATCTGGTCTTTTTCCTCGATCCCAAGGGCGGTCCCTGCCGGATGCAGGATACCATTCTCAATGATATGGCTGACGAGTTGAAAGGCAAGGTCAACCTGCGTTACGTGCAGACGACAATTCCTGACGATCGGCAGTATTTTTATGCTTTCGGGGTCCGAGGCTTGCCCACTTTGTTGTTGGCTGATGCCGATGGCAAGGAAATCAAACGCCTGCCTCCGGGAGTGAATCCGGCAGCGGCGGTTCGTGACCTGTTGAAAACTATTCCCAACTGATGACCATGACACCGATAGATCTCAGTATGACCTCGTTGTTGATGGCGGTGCTGGCCGGGTTGGCCAGTATTGCCTCTCCTTGCGTGCTGCCGGTGGTGCCAATTATTGTGACCGGTAGCAAGGAGGATCACAAGTATCGCCCGTTGCTGATTGTCCTCGGCCTGAGTCTCAGCTTTATGGCGATGGGAGCGCTGACCTCCATTTTTGGCGGTGCGGTTGCCGTTTACATGCCGACCCTCGAAAAGGCTGCCGGGGTGCTTGTCATTCTTTTCGGCCTGCTGATGCTGTTTGATATCAACCTGTTCAAAAATTTCACCGCTTTTTCTCGAATTCAGACCCGCAGCAAGGGGCGCTGGTCCGGCCTGGTTATGGGGTTGACCCTCGGGCTGGTCTGGATTCCCTGTGTCGGGCCGATGCTCTCCGGCGTTCTGGCTCTGGTCGCTTCTGAGGGGAAACTTTCCTCGGGCTTGATCCTGCTGGCATTTTATTCCCTGGGGTTTGCCATCCCGATGCTGTTGGCTGGTTACGCCACGCAGACCGCACGGCAGAAGATTCGTGTCATCAACAGTCATCCGCTATTGATTCGTCTGGTGAGTGGGGGCTTGTTGATTTCTTTCGGGGTTTACATCCTCTCGGAAGGGATGCTGGCGATCGGGTTCAGCAGTTAGTACCATGTAAACCATAAACTAACGCATCTTGCTGATTATTTGCCACGCCAGCTGCGTTGTGATTTCAGTTGCATAGCTACGGCTATGCAACTGAAATCACGCCTTGCCGGCACGTCAAATCCCGGCGCAATTTTGCGAAATTTTATGATGTACATGGCACCAGTTTCCGTCCAGAAACGGTTCTTTTCCGCCGTGGCAGCGTTAATCTGCATGCTTGTTTGTGCGGCGTACGGTGTACGCCTCCGCACAATCCCTTGATTTCCTTACCACAACGAAAAATCCCACGTTTCCGACTCGGAAACCCGCCATTCCTGCTCGAAGTTTTCGTCCGGAAACGGGTTTTTCCATAATCTCAGCGTCAATCAGCGTGCTCAATTGTCGGCGTACAGAGGATGCGCTGGTCCGGAGTATCCAGACAGATATTTTGAAGATTCTGAGACATCTCTGCATAATAGTTGAAGAAAATTTCAGCAGAAAAGAAGATTGTCGTGCTATTTAGCAGAAAAAATCCTGTATTAGCTGCTAGAATATTGCTCAGTCTGTTAACAGGGGAGCTGCTATGATTGTCGGAATTCTCAAAGAGATTAAAACCGAAGAAAACCGTGTCTGTATGACCCCGGCCGGGGTTGAGGTGATGAAAGCCAATGGCCACCAGGTCCTGGTGGAAATCCTTGCCGGTGTCGGCAGTGGTTTCAGTGATGAGGATTATATCCGCGCCGGAGCAGAGATGACCGCCGGACCGGAAGAGGTTTATGCCCAGGCTGAGATGGTCATGCACGTCAAGGAGCCGCAGCCGAGCGAGTATGCGCTGATCCGTGCAGGGCAGATCCTGTTTACTTATTTCCACTTTGCCGCTTCGGAAGAGTTGACTCGGGCGATGATCGGGCGCAAAGCAGTCTGTATCGCTTACGAAACCATCGCCAATCCGGATGGCAGTCTGCCTTTGTTGACACCGATGAGTGAAGTCGCCGGCCGCATGGCGGCCCAGGAAGCGGCCAAATACCTTGAGCGTGCGCAGGGCGGTCGCGGTATCCTTATGGGTGGCGTGCCGGGGGTGGCCCCGGCGACCGTCGTGGTCCTCGGTGGCGGGGTGGTCGGAACCCACGCAGCGCAGATGGCTTGCGGGCTTGGTGCCAAGGTTTACCTGCTCGACATGAACCTCAATCGCTTGCGCTATCTGTCGGAAATCATGCCGAAAAACTGTTTCCCGATGATGTCTTCTCCGGCCACCGTGCGGGAACTGGTGCAGCAGGCTGACGTGGTGATCGGCGCGGTGCTGCTGCATGGGGCCAAGGCTCCCAAGCTGGTGACCCGGGAGATGCTGAAGAGTATGAAGAAAGGTGCCGTGCTGGTCGATGTCGCCATCGATCAGGGGGGCTGCTTTGAAACCTCGCAGGCAACCACACACCGTGAGCCGACTTACGAAGTTGACGGAGTTGTGCATTATTGTGTCGCCAACATGCCGGGTGCCGTGCCGCTGACCTCGACCATGGCTCTGACCAATGCCACCTTGCCCTATGCCGTGCAGATCGCCAACCGGGGCTGGAAGTATCTGGCGCGGAATGACGTCGGAATCAGGGAAGGTTTCAATGTTGTTGACGGGATAGTCTGTTACCAAGGTGTCGCCGCTGCGTTCGATATGGATTATCTGCCGGTTGATGAGCTGCTGAAAATCGAACCCTGAACATCTGTCGATAATTCCAGGCAAAAGAAATCCCCCTGATCATTCAATTGGTCAGGGGGATTTCTTTTGCTTAACCATCCCAAGACTTTTTACGATCTGATTAGCGCTAATCAGCTTGAACTATGGGCTGAGCCTCTACTTTAAGACTCACCGCCGGTATTACTACGAACTGCTCAACAGTGTGCGCCTTACAGGTGACTGGGAAGTTTGGCTCGACTTTTTTGCTGAAGCGGTCACCTTTACCGCCACCCAAGCGGTGGAGACTGCTCAGCAGCTTCTTGATCTGTCGAACGAGGATCGGATGAAGGTCAGCGGACTTGGACGTGCGGCGGTTTCAACCCTGCAGGTGTATCGTGCGCTGATGGAGCATCCAATTGCCACATCAGGCTGGCTGGTGGAAAAGACCGCTATCACTCCAGCCACAGTCAACAAGGCTCTGGCACATTTGGAATGTCTTGAGATCGTCCGCGAGTTGACCCGACAAAAGCGCAACCGACTATTTAGTTACACCGGATACGTGGAGATTTTGAATCGAGGCACGGAACTTCCGGTCAGGGATTAGGATATGCTGCACCCGACCCCATGGGTTTGGACTATTCTCAGGGATCGGGATTTGTAGGAAACTGGCTTTCGCACCCATTCGTGAGCACTAAAACGATCCGGAACAACATCTAGGACAGATGAGCCAGACAGCAAAACACCAGCTACCCGTATCTTAAAAATACAGACAATGTTAAAAAATACCTGCAAAGGGATTGACCTCTCATTAAGTTCTGATAGAAGTATAGATTAACATCACAACAATATCGATAATCCCGATAAAGCCAATCCTTCTGTGAGGGGGGGGGACGGAAAGTGACGGGTCTTTGTGGACAAAGATGGCCGAGCTGCCGAAGGATATTAATCCAACGGTTGGGTTCGGCTTTTTTTGTTTTCTGGATGGTGATGGGATCGAGTCAGGACGAGAGGGAACTTTTGTGGTGTAGCTGGAAGAGTCTTGTAAAGGTTTCTATATCGCTAATAGGAGGTTAAGCATGCAAAAAACCAAACCATTCTGAGTGCGATCCCAGCAGGGACTGGTTCAATCTAAAGAAGGCGAGCTTATTTCTCAACTCTTCAAGAAGGATCTTCAGGAGGCAAAAACTATGAAGGGAAAATTTATTTTGGGGGTAGTGGGGGCGATTCTTTCATTAGCTCTGGCCCCATTTTTTTTCACCGATATCGCGTGTGCCGAGAACATTACAATAGAAAAGATATATCACCACCGTGATATACGATCACCGAATTCCGTTGGTTATGCGATCGGGGACAGGTTGACGTTTGCTGTGAATATAATACCGAATGGCGATCTCGATGGCGATGGATTTGCTGACAGCGACGGAACTTCACCCCCTTCTACCGTCATCGCCTTTCAAGATTCTGTGGAGCGGAATTTATTTTTCATCCCACTCTTTAATTCCCCGAACCACTTCGTGAGATCCGTTTCCTACGACCCCTTGCTTATCGATTCCTGGCAACTTGAAATCACGAACGGGGATGAC
>JADFVC010000304.1 GCA_015222355.1 Chloroflexota bacterium
AACCGGGACAGCCCCCGATGGTACTGGGGACAGTCCCGGCTTTACTCCCAGCGTACAAAAGCCCTTAAACTAGCGCCATTCGCAACTGTCCTGCGGAAAGCCAAGAGGTCACAGCATGTCACATCTGACTGAGTTAGCTGCCTGGAAAGCACTGAAAGCCCATCGGCAGGAGTTGGCCCAACGGCACCTGCGACAACTGTTTAGCGACGATCCACAGCGTGCTCAGCGTTTTTCCCTGCATTTTGACGACATCCTCTTCGACTATTCCAAGCACCGGATCACTGAAACGACGCGACGGTTACTGATTGATCTGGCAGAGCAATGTGAGCTGCGCAAACAGATCGAGCAGATGTTCCGCGGCGAGCGGATCAACCGCACTGAGCAACGCGCCGTCCTGCATGTCGCCCTGCGCAATCGCAGTCCCCGGCCGATTCTGGTTGAGGGTCGGGATGTCATGCCGCAAATCAATGCGATGCTGGAAAAGATGCGCGTTTTTTGTGAGCAGGTACGTAGCGGTCAATGGCTCGGCTTTACCGGCCGGCCGGTCACCGATATCGTCAACATCGGTATCGGCGGCTCCGATCTCGGACCGCTGATGGTGACCGAGGCGCTCAAACCTTACGGCGACCCGAACCTTCGCGTACACTTTGTCTCCAATGTCGATGCCACCCACATCAGGGAAACCCTGAAAGCTCTCAACCCGGAAACTACCCTGTTCCTGATTGCCTCGAAAACCTTCACCACTCAGGAAACCCTGGCGAATGCGCACTCGGCCCGCCGGTGGCTACTCGCTTCACTGACCGCTGAAAACGCTATCGCCCGGCACTTTGTCGCCATCTCCACCAACACCGAACTGGTCAGCAACTTCGGCATTGACCCGGCCAACATGTTCGAGTTCTGGGATTGGGTCGGCGGTCGTTATTCCCTCTGGTCCGCCATCGGCCTGTCGATCGCTCTCTCCATCGGCATGGACAATTTCGAGGAATTACTTCTCGGCGCCCACCAGATTGATGAGCATTTCCGCACCGCCCCTTTCGAACAGAATATTCCGGTCCTGATGGGCCTGCTCGGCATCTGGTACAACAATTTCTGGGATGCGGACAGCCACGCCATCCTCCCCTACGATCAATACCTGCATCGCTTTCCGGCCTATTTCCAGCAGGGCGATATGGAAAGCAATGGCAAACGTGTCACCAAGGAGGGGAGAGAGGTTGATTACTCGACCGGGCCGATCATCTGGGGAGAACCGGGCACCAACGGACAACACGCCTTCTATCAGCTGCTTCACCAGGGAACCAAGCTGGTGCCGGCCGATTTCCTCGCAGCGGTTGAAAGCCACAATCCGCTCGGCGATCATCAGCAGCTGCTGCTGGCGAACTTCTTTGCCCAGCCGGAAGCCTTGATGATGGGCAAAACCGCCGAGGAGGCCCATGCTGAAATGGAGGCGGAAGGCTTGTCAACTGCACGAATTGAGCAGTTGCTACCGCACAAGGTCTTCCCCGGCAACCGGCCGAGCAGTTCTTTTTTGTTCCGCAAACTGACCCCGAAAACTCTCGGCATGCTGATTGCCTGTTACGAACACAAAATTTTCACTCAGGGGGCCATTTGGGATATCAACCCCTTTGATCAGTGGGGAGTCGAATTGGGTAAGCAGCTGGCAAAAAAAATTCTGCCGGAGCTTTCCGGAAACGAGGATGTCCGCAGCCACGATTCTTCGACAAACAACCTGATCAATTACTATCGGCAGCTGCGTCGTGACGGCTGAATGACCGCTCTTTTTAAACCGGGTTCGCAGGTAAAATTTCTCCGGCCGGTTCTGCTCAACACCATCCCGGCCCTGTCGACCCTCTATGCTCCCCAGCCCTTGTTGCCGGTCATCAGTCAACAATTCTCCGTCGGTCGGGGGCGGCCGAGGCACTGACCACTACGGGACAAAATCAAAAGCTTGTCTCGCACAAAGCCACAAAGCCCACTAAGAAGAACAAGGGCAAAAGCGAATTTATGG
>JADFVC010000305.1 GCA_015222355.1 Chloroflexota bacterium
CCCATCCCACCTTCAGCTGGGGTCGATTTCGGAAAAGCAATCAGTGACACGACTGGCATCTGGAAAAGTAATATGAACAGTCTGGTCCTGATCAGCCTGGTATTTCTGTTGGTCTGCTGGGTGCCTATTGCCAATTTTGTCTTTTTCGCCGGGTATTTGCGGGCTCTGTTGAAAACCGTACGTGGGGAAAAAGCCGAGATCGCCGATATTTTCAAAGCATGGGACTGCTTTGCCCAGATATTCATCTATGCCGTCATCGCCATCGTCCTTGGCTTTATCCTTGGGCTGATTCCTCTCCTCGGCAGTCTGCTCACCCTGGCCCTGTCCGTAGTGGTCATGCCTGGCTTATTCATGGTTGTCGACCAGGGGATGAATGCTTTTGACGCCTATAAATGGAGCTTTGGTGCGCTGAAAGCCGACCTCGGCAACTGGATTCTGGTGGTGATTGTCGGCGGACTGATCGCCTCTGTCGGTGCCATTGCCTTTGTTATCGGGCTGATCTTCACCCTCCCCTTCGGCTATCTGCTGATGGTTCAGCAGTACGAAAAACAGAAAAACCTGACGTTTTAATCCACTGTTCCGCGACCCGAAGGCGGCCTTTACGGCCGCCTTTCTTGGGAGGGGTCAAGTCTTCTATTGACTTTTGTGGGCGCAGTTCTGTATCTTTGAGTGCATGTCCAGACCATTACGCATAGAATATCCGGGAGCCTGGTACCATGTAATGAACCGTGGCAGGAGAAAAGAAGATATTTTCCTGACATCCGATGATCGCAGAACCTTTCTCGGGGTATTAAAAGAAACTGCAGAGATATTCAATCTGAACATCTCTGCTTATTGTTTGATGTCCAACCATTACCATCTCTTGCTGAACACTCCCGACGGGAATATCTCTCGCTGTATGCGGCATATCAACGGGGTTTACACACAGCGTTTCAATCGCAGACATGACACTGATGGTTCGTTGTTTCGGGGGAGATACAAAGCGGTGCTCATTGAAGAGGATCGCCATTTGCTGGAAGTGCTACGCTATATTCACCGCAATCCAATACGTGCAGGGATTGTCAAAAAGGTGGAAGAATTTGCCTGGAACAGTCACCATGCCTATACGTCAAGAGCGAAAAAGTGGGATTGGCTCCACAATGACGCTCTTTTATCGTTATTTGCAGAGAAGAAAAAACAGCAGGAACAGGCGTATGTAGATTTTGTCCTGCAGGACGATTCCGTACAAGTCACACAATTTTACGAAAAGAAAAACTTACCTGCGGTTTTCGGCAGTGAAAAGTTCAAAGACCGGGTCAAGGAAAAGTTTGCGCATTTACGGCAGCAAAAAGAGATACCCCGCTCACGAGAACTTGCCATCACTATTCCTGAAATCATTGAAACAGTATGCCGACACCATGAAATTTCCCCTGAACAGCTTTTGCAGTCAAAACGGGGAAGAGAAAACCGGACCCGGGATGTCGCCATATATCTCGCCCGGCAATGCAGCGCGGCGACTCTCTTGGAAATAGGGGGTTATTTCCGACTCAAGAATTACAGCTCTGTGAGCAGCGCGGTGCAGCGGATAAGAACGAAAAAGAACAAAGATCCTCTGTTGCGGCAATTAATAAAAACTCTTGAGAATAAACTCAATAAAAGCCAAGCGTAGACCCGACCCCGTTTTTGACCCCGTTTTATCCTGCGTCGGGATGGTTGTTATATCAGATAGGGTCCAAAACACCGACCAGAATTGGGGTCAGTCGAGAAGCCGGTTAAAAGTAGTAGCGGACCCGTAATTCCAGCTTGCTTTCGTTGAGTTTTTCACCGTGCTCGGTGAACCTTCCGCCATCGATTCGTGAATAGCGAAACCGTAGTTCCCAGTCGGTGAATCCGGTATAGACGGCTTCGGGGCTCAGGGAATAACTTTCATCCTCAAGGTTGAGGATTGCGGTTAGGCCGGGGGTTAAATAGAGCAGGTCGAATGGTTCCTTCTGGGTGATTCTGGCATAGAGATAGTTCCGCCCGATCTGGGGTCTTGCATAGCCGCTTTTGCTGATGGTGGACGCTTGTCTGAACAGACAGTCATCGCCAGTGTTGGTATATTGCGTGCTGGCATCGCTGACCAGTTGATAAAACCGATCCATCTCGGTTGCGGAGTAGCCGGCATCGTTGTGGTAGAACTCAAGGATGCCGGTGACGTCGTTTTCCGTCAAATATCGCAGGCCCAGCAGATAACTGGTGACGGATCTCTCGTGACTTTCCAGGATTCCAGAACTGTTGAGAACTTTTATTCTCTGCTCTGGAATATGGGTCAGCTCGCCGTGAATTTCAAAATTGCTGGCCAGGTTTGTTGAAAAATCGATCCCGTACCTGGTTGAACGACTGTCTCCGGTAAAAAAGATAAAGTCAATATCGGTATCCCGGTAGAGAAGATAGAGTTTAGCCGCAAGATTGATATGATCCCGCTCACCAAAATCATCGTTGACATCTTCCCAGACCGGAAGGATCACCCCGGTGAGTGCCAGTGTCTGAAGTGTTCCGGAAAAACTCTTGATCAGGTCGACTCCGGCACCGATATAACCTTCAAGAGCATCTTCCGGGTTGTTGGGGTCTTTCGGGCGGTTGATAAAGCCGACCGGGTTCCAGGCATAGCCTTTACCCCACTTGAACGTTTTTTTACCCAATTCGAAGGTGACTGAAGGAGAAGGCTTGATACTGGCATAGGCAGAGAAAATATCCAGATTATCCTCGGAATCGACCTGGTCTTTCCGGGCAGAAGCCTGTAACAGCCAGTTGAAATCGAGTATGCCCTTATTGTAGTTCCCGTCAAACTGCAGGGTTGCCGTCACACGATCCAGATCGGCACGCGGGTTATCATAGAACCCAAGCAGCCCAAAGGCTCCACCTTGGTCAATCCGGTTATGATCCCACTTCAGCTCGGCATAACCTCCCCACTCAAAGTTCTTTTTTTCAAATTCATCCAGATCAAAACTGTAGTCCTCCGCCAGGCATGAAAATGGCGCAAATAACCCTGTGCCCAAAAGGAGGTATAGGCAAGCCGAAGCAATGATCTTGTTTGTCAAAAACATCCGACTCTCATCAGTCTCTGAATATTTGGTATGAATTGACTACCTCGTGCCCATCCGGAAACTCCGGATGGGTGCACGGCAAGTTTTCATATGGGAAACGAGCAATTTTTCTCAAGGTCAAGGAAATCAAGCG
>JADFVC010000306.1 GCA_015222355.1 Chloroflexota bacterium
CGCTTGATTTCCTTGACCTTGAGAAAAATTGCTCGTTTCCCATATGAAAACTTGCCGTGCACCCATCCGGAGTTTCCGGATGGACACTAACTTACTATCCACTACATGCGGAAACTCAGAAACCTTTCCCCATTAAACACGATACGGAAGGACGATCAATCGACCCGGCGACGCAGAAAAGTCGGGATGTCGAACTGCTCGTCATCAACAAACAGATCACGGGCCCGCCCCGTGGACTCACGTTGCTTACTGGCAAATGGGGCAGCCTGCTGATTGCGGATAACGGTCGGCACGTCAAGATCAACCTTGGCATTGCTACGCAGCAGCGCCTCGGAACGTTCGCGGATGATATCGGTCACCCCCCGCGTATCATCAAAAGCGCCACCAAAGCCGGTCGCAATAGCGGTGATCTTGATCTTCTCGCCAAGACTCTCGTCAATCACCAGACCGACAATGATATTGGCGTCTTCATGAACCTTTTCATGAATAATGGTCGATGCTTCTTCGAACTCCTCCATGGTCATCGATGAAGAACCGGAGATATTCACCAGAACCCCCATTGCGCCGGAGATATCGACTTCCTCCAATAGTGGGCTGCTGATCGCGTTATGCGCAGCTTCGGCGGCACGACGCTCACCTTCAGCAATTCCGATACCCATCATCGCCATGCCGCGGTTACTCATAACCGTGCGCACATCGGCAAAGTCGACGTTGATCAAACCATCGGTGGTAATCAGATCGGAAATCCCCTGCACAGCTTGGCGCAACACGTCATCAGCCGGCCTGAAGGCATCAAGGATGCTCGTGTTTTTACCGGCCAATCCGAGCAACCGATCATTCGGCACCACCACCAACGAGTCAACCACCTCACGCAATTCGGCAATCCCCTGCTCGGCTCGTTGCATCCGCTGCCTGCCTTCGCGACTGAAAGGCTTGGTCACGACACCAACCGTCAGGGCACCGGCCTCTTTGGCGGCCTTGGCAATAACCGGAGCAGCTCCGGTACCGGTTCCACCACCCATCCCGGCGGCAACAAAAACCATGTCCGAACCCTCAAACATCTCGACCAGCCGCTGGTGATCCTCTTCCGCCGCCTGACGTCCGATGTCCGGATTTGCCCCGGCACCCAACCCCTTAGTCAGTTGCCCCCCGAGCTGGATTTTCACCACCGCATCACTGCGCTGCAACGCCTGGGCGTCCGTATTGGCGGTAATAAATTCAACCCCCTCCACGTTACAGCGAATCATTGTATTGACGGCGTTCCCACCGCCCCCACCGACACCGATCACTTTAATCTTGGCGGCTTGATCCAAGGCACCTTCAAACTGGAACATGACTCCCTCTTGATAAGGCATTTTGCCCTCCCCTTGCTCTGTTACGCTGAAGGTTCTCCGCAGACCCCCCAGCTAGTTAGATTTAATTCTGTCTAATTTAGCATAACTCTATTTTATTATCAAGTAATTATTATATAATTATTACTAAAAAAATTCGCCGAACCATTCCTTCATACGCCGTGAAACCCGTTCAAAAACATTGGCTTCGCCGATCTTGAAATTCTGCGTCTGCAGATTGTGGCTGCCATACTTCACCAGACCGACCCCGGTGGCGTAAATCGGGGAATTGACGACATCGGTCAGGCCACCGATGTTAAGCGGGTTTCCGCGCCGCACCGGCAGGTTGAAAACCTGTTCCGCCAACTCCGGCATCCCCGGCAGGATGGCACTTCCGCCGGTGATAACGACTCCGGAAGCAATCACCTCTTCATAACCACTCTTGATAATTTCCCGATTGACCAGCGAGAAAATTTCCTCGACCCGTGGTTCAAGAATTTCGGCCAACAGCTGTCGCGACAAGATGCGCGGTTCGCGACCACCGACCGACGGCACCTCAATCGTTTCGTCTTTACCGACCATTGACGTCAGGCAGCAACCGTAGGCTTGCTTGATTTTTTCCGCCTCAGCCATCGGGGTGCGCAGGCCGACCGCGATATCGTTGGTGAGATGATCGCCGCCAATCGACAGAACCGAGGTATGCTTGATGGCCCCTTCCGAGAAAATTGCGATATCAGAGGTTCCGCCACCGATGTCGACCAGCGCCACACCCAACTCTTTTTCGTCCGGCGAGAGCACCGCTTCGCTGCTGGCCAACTGCTCAAGGACGATATCGGCGACATCGACCCCGGCCCGGTTGCAACTTTTAACGATGTTCTGGGCACTGGCGACGGCTCCGGTGACGATATGCACCTTTGCCTCCAAACGGACCCCGCTCATCCCCAGCGGCTCACGAATACCATCCTGGTCATCAATGATGAATTCCTGCGGCAGAATATGCAGCACTTCGCGATCCATCGGGATAGCAATTGCCTTGGCGGCATCAATCACCCGCTGCAGATCATCGCTGGCCACCTCGCGATTCTTGATGGCGATCACACCCTGCGAGTTCAGCCCCTTGATATGCCCTCCGGCGATCCCGGCAAACACCGATTTGATTTCACAGCCGGCCATCAGTTCAGCTTCGCGGAGCGTTTTCTGGATAGCCTCAACAGTACTTTCGATATTGATGACCACCCCTTTGCGCATCCCCTTTGAGGGGCTGGTGCCGATTCCGACCACATCCAATCCTTCATCCGTCATGTTGCCGACGATGCAGCAGATTTTGGTGGTTCCGATATCGAGTCCAACGATCAGATTATCCCTTTTACTACTCATGATACCCCCTTGGCATCAGCCTCTGGCCGCTTTCGCGGACCGTTCAATTCGAACGATGACTTTTTCGTTAACATTCAGGTCGATATAATCCAGAATCGGCAGACGTGGTTGCAGCTGTGTGTAGATACGTTCCAGACGATCCAGTTTTTCAGTAAAGTTATCCCGTCCCAATTTCACCTTGACAGCCCCATTCACTGTAAACAAAGCGAAGCTGCCGCTGGTTTCACGGTGGATTTCAGAGATCTGCGACAACTTGAATTTTCCCCGCTGTCGCAGGTCGGCAAGCAGCTCAACAATCGATTTCAAATCGCCGGCATACTGCCGGTCACGCCGCTCTATTTTTTGATAATCGAAGCCGGTAATAATTGGAAAATCGAGCTGGTCATCGGCATCCAACACCTTGAACACCTCACCATGATCGTCCAGGTAGTAAAGATAGCCAAGATTGATAATTGCCACCGGCTTCCGTTCTCTTATCTGAATCTCTGCCTGTCGTGGGAAAATCCGCTGCACCCGGGCCTCACGCACCCAGGGATTCCCCTCAATCTTGCGACCAATCAGCTCAAGGTCGAGGTTGAAGGTATTCATTCCCGTTTGAATATCTGACAGCGCGACGATCTGCCGATGATTCAGTCGCTCCCCCCCCTGCACATTGACCTGGTCAATCCGGAACAGATCGGAAGCTATCAGCAGTTGCCCGGCCACAAAGCCACCGACAATAATCAGCGCACCACTGAACACCGCAACACCCACGCGCAGACTCCGGTGCAGAATCTTGCGCAGGTTCAGCGTTTTCTTCTGCTTCTTACGGCGATTCTGTCGTACCTTGTTTGGAGCTTTTTTCTGTCGTTTCAGATCACGCATACTCGTGTCTCTTATTTATCCAGATCTGCATCAAGCAGAATTCGCTCGACCAGTTCGGGGAAATCTATTCCGTCCTCAGCAGCAGCCTTCGGCAGCAGGCTGGTTTCGGTCATCCCGGGAATCGTATTGACTTCGAGGCAGTAATATTCACGTTCACGGAACATAAAATCGACCCGCGCAGCGCCTCGGCAGCCAAGGGCCCGGCAGGCATCAACGGCAGCCTGTTGAATCCGCTGGGTACTCGCAGCATCGATCGGTGCCGGTAACAGGTACTCTGTTTCACCGGCGGTGTACTTGGCGTGATAGTCGTAAAAGCCCCCCTTGGGAACAATCTGGATAATCGGCAATGCCGCACCATTGAGGACGGAAACGGTCAATTCACTCCCAGCGATAAAATCTTCGACCAGGACCGTACCATCGAGAGCAGCTGCCGTGTCGATACCGTGACGCAAGGCTTCGCGACTGTGGGCGATACTGATGCCTATTGTTGATCCCTCCCGTGAGGGTTTCACCACCAGCGGCAGGTGCTTGCACCGTTCAAACAAACTTACGCTGGAATCGCCGGGACGCATAAAATCGAATTCCGGGGTCGGCAATTCGTGATAGATCAGCAGCTGTTTGGTAATGACTTTATCGATCGCCATACTTGAGGCCAGCACACCACTGCCGGTATAGGGAATCTGCAGCATTTCCAGCAATCCCTGCACCCGGCCATCCTCGCCAAAACGTCCATGCAGAGCGACAAAAGCAACCTCGACTCCAGCCTCTTTCAGTTGCGCAGGCAGATCATGACCGACATCCACAGCAACCGCCCGGTAGCCGCGTTGCTGTAAAGCCTGCAGGCAAGCGCGACCCGTTTTCAGAGAAATCTCACGCTCCGCTGACAGACCACCCAGCAAAACACCGATCTTCTTTTGCAGCATCTTTTCGCGAGTGAAACAGTTCACGCTCAAACCTCTCTCCCACGCAATTTATCCGCCAACAACGAGCAAACCTGGTTGACATTTCCGGCACCAAGGGTCACCACCATATCTCCCGGCTCAACAACTTGAGCAAGGTAATGAGCGGCATCCTCAAGACTCGCCCGGTAGTGAGTTTCTTTATGGCCGTGTTCGATAATACCTTGGGCCAGCGCAGCACCGGTCGCACCGGCAATCGGCTCCTCACCGGCGGCATACACGTCGGTCACC
>JADFVC010000307.1 GCA_015222355.1 Chloroflexota bacterium
GCATCGCCATCCAGCTTGGTCAATACCACTCCGGTCAGTGGCAACTGCTCATCGAAGCTGGCGGCCATAGTCACCGCATCCTGGCACGTCATCGCATCGACGACAAACAGAATCTCCTGCGGAGCAACGCCGGCAACAATCCGCTTCAATTCGTCCATCAACTCTGTGTCGATGTGCAGACGACCGGCGGTATCAAGGATCAGTGTATCGAAACCGTTCAGTTCGGCATACTGCCGTGCCCGGGTGCAGATATCGACCGGATCTTGTCCGGCCTGTGAATCGAACACCTCGACATTGATCTGCCGACCAAGGGTTTTCAGCTGCTCGATCGCAGCCGGACGATAAACGTCGGCGGGAACCAGCAGCGGATTTCTTTTGTCACGCCGCAGCTTAAGCGCAAGTTTACCGCAAGTTGTGGTTTTGCCCGCCCCCTGCAAACCACAAAGCATCAACGACACCGGCGGCTTGACGGCCAGATCAAGGGAGTTATCCTCTCCCTCCCCCATCAGCTGCGCCAGTTCTTCACGAACAATCTTGATGACCTGCTGTGCCGGGGTTAAGCTTTTCAGCACCTCCTGGCCTACAGCACGTTCACCGACACGGCCGACAAAGCTCTTAACCACCCGGAAGTTAACATCAGCCTCAAGCAGCGCCAAGCGGATCTCCCGCATGCTCTCCTTGATGTGCTGCTCGGTTAAACGACCGCGCCCACGAAGTTTTTTGAAAGCTGAGTCGAGCTTGTCAGAAAGTGTATCAAACATATTGCTGCTACGAAAAAATCCACAAAAGAGTAAATATAAAAAAGGGGCAACCCCTTGTCAAGCCAAAAAACCCTCGCAAAACAGGCCCTTTTACAACAACTGCCGGAATTCTCCGGCCTGCTTCTGCCAGATTTCGGCAATGACCAAATCGGTTTCGGCAAGCAAAGACTCAAGCTGTTGCTGATCCACCGGAGCAAACCGGATCGCCAAGCCACAATCGGAACTCAGCTGCCGAGGGATCGGAATCAGCAGGATTTCCAAATTCTCCGTTTTAAGAATTTTCTCTGCCTTCATCACTCGATGAATCGAGTGAAAAATCGCCACACAATCCCCGTCTTTGACCACCAGAATTCTCCTCCGGAGCGATACACCCAGCTCAGCCCGGCCGCGCATCATGCCACGTTTGCCAACGACATGCAAGGGAGTATTCCAAGATCCCGACAATTGACACTGATCAGGCCTGAAGAGTAGAGTGAAGCAAGTATCGATATCCACAATATCGCCTGAAGGGACCCCACCTACGTGCAAACCGACCACATTCTGCCGCTGGTGGCACTACTGCTTTTTTCTTTTGGTGCCAACTTGCCACTCGGCTTTTTACGCGAAACCAGTCGCAAATATTCGCTCCACTGGTTCATCCTGATTCACCTGTCGATTCCCTTTATCGTCGCCCTGCGTTTCATGTTCGGGTTCCACTGGCAGGTCATCCCATTGACCCTCTTCTGTGCGGCCGCAGGACAGGTGACCGGTGGTCGAATTCGGCGGAAAAACCTCGAATGAATCGCCGAGAACGCCCCCCAATGAAACAGGCGGCAAAAGTCGCTAATCTCCTCAAGCAGGTTCTCGGCGACAAAGGCTTGGAGGATCGCCTTTCCCGCTACCAGACCTGGCTGATCTGGGACAAGCTGGTCGGCGAACAGATTGCTTTACGAGCCCGGCCACTCAGGTTCCGACAAGGAGTCCTTGAGGTTCAGGTCGACCACCCGGTCTGGATGCAACAATTACAAATGTTGAAACCGAAGATTCTTGAAAAGTTGAACCAACAGTTGCCCAATGCCAAGATCACTGACATCTACCTGCGCAAAGCGCGGACCCCAACAGCGAAACAACAGCCGGCAACAGAACCGGAAGCGCCCGAATGGCGGCAGGCGGAATTAAACGAAGAGGAAATTCGCGGGATTGAAGAGCAACTCAAGCCAATCACGGATCCAGAGCTGCGCACGGGACTGCACCGTCTTATCACCCTACAAAAACGCCTCAACAAGGGACGCCAAGGGTAAAACTTAACGGATTGGGCTTTCGTACATCGACAAAACCTCATCCGTGTAATCCCGTCCCGGCCCACGATAAACATACAGTGGAGGCACAACGGTCAGACCCGGACGACCAGCCTTGCGCCCTTCAACCAGCACCATTTTAGCGGCTTCTTGTTGACGCGGATGAATCATCCGGAGGCGCTTCGGCTCGATCCCACGGGTCGCCATCAGTGACAACAGTTCCGGCAATCTCTCTGCCAGGAAGATGATTGCAAAGCGACCGGCATTTTTGAGCAACCAGGCCGCCGCCGCAACAAAATCATCCAGTCCCCCGGCAAGTTCATGCCGCGCCGCAGCACGTTCATTATCCGGCGCAACTCGTCCTGTTTCAGTTTTTCGATAAGGCGGATTAGTGACAACCAGATCGGTTTGGGCCGGCGGGAGGAGCTGTCGAATCCGGCGCAGATCACCCTGGACAATCTTCACTCTTTCCTGCAATCCATTCAAGGCAACATTGCGTTCTGCACGTTCAGCCAGCTGCGGCTGCAACTCAATACCGACCAGCTTCGGCGCAGCACTCAAGCGAGCCAGCAGCAGTGGAAGAATCCCGGAACCACTCCCCAGGTCGACAACAGAATCATGCTCACGAATATCGGCAAAGTGCGCCAAAAGGATCGGATCCAGAGAAAATCGGTAACCCTTAGCTGCCTGCATCAACTTCAGGCCGCCAATGGACAAATCATCAATAGTCTCATTCATGCCAGCTACTAAGCACAAAAGTTTCGGTGGGGTCAACATGTTCAACCCAAGAACCTGTTGGCGGGCACAAAAAAAGCCGACCAAGAAATTCCCGGTCGGCTTTTCAGCAAACAAATTGTGGCAGAGTGAATTACTTGATATGACACCCTTTACACTTGGTCGGACCACCTTTTTCCTTGTGGCAGTTTTTGCACTGCTTGTGGAAGGCATCCTTGGATTTTATTACATTTGGATCAACACCGTGGCAACTGCCGCATTTTTCATAACCATCGGTATGATGGCAGACTGCACAGGCATCCAGGGCCTGGTGCGCGGCGTGATCAAAGGTGACAACGCCCATTTTTTTCAGGGACATTTTAATTTCGGCGGGGCCGTTGTCAGCAACCGCGACCAGAGCGCTGGTAGCAACAAAAGCGATAACAGCCAAGAGTACGAGCATCTTCTTCATCTGTGAATCCTCCCTTTGTATGTTATTGGATCGTGTCCAGCGCTAAGTTAAAGCAACAGATGCACGGGTGTCAACCGAAAAAAATGTATATTGTATACAATTTGCAGGGCCCTAAATCAAGCCATCGGCCATCAGCCTTTGCTGAACATTGCCCGACTTTTTCACGACGCCAACAGCCATTTCATGCTTAAACTCTGACAACTTAGCGGCCAGTTCAGCATTTTCCGTTGCCAGAATCTGCGTCGCAAAAATTCCGGCGTTGCGGGCACCGGCCGGACCGATGGCCATAGTCGCCACCGGAATTCCGGCCGGCATCTGTACCATGGCCAGCAAGGCATCCAGCCCCTGCAACGAAGTCGCATCAATCGGCACGGCAATGACCGGCAGGGTGGTTTCCGCCGCCACGACACCGGCCAGGTGAGCAGCAGCGCCGGCACCGGCGATCAGCACTTTGATGCCGTTGTCACGTGCCGCAC
>JADFVC010000308.1 GCA_015222355.1 Chloroflexota bacterium
CAACCGGCATGGTCGCAGGTATCCGCTCATAACCGTACAAGCGAGCAACCTCTTCGATCAGATCGACTTCCCGTTCCAGGTCGGGACGAAAACTGGGGACAGTAATCTCCAGGCTGGTGGTGGAATCCCCGGGAACCACCTGCAACCCAATAGATTCCAGTAAGGTTTGTATCGTATCGCAGTCAACCGGGATATCGAGCAACTTCTCAACTTTTTCAGCATGCAAAGTCAACACAGGGGTTTGCAAAGGTTGTGGGTAATTATCAATGATGCCGGACAGCACCGACCCATCACCCAAGTCTGCAATCAGGCTGGCAGCTCGATCCAGAGCCACCGCTAGCATGTCAATATCGGCCCCACGTTCGAAACGGTGAGAGGATTCCGTATGTAAACCATGACGCTTGCTGGTTCGACGAATTGCCGTCGGCTTAAAATAAGCGGCTTCCAGCAAAATGGTCTCGGTATCATCCTGAACCTCTGAGTTCAAACCACCCATGACACCCGCCATGGCAACGGCTCGCTGACCATCACAGATCATCAGGTCCTCAGCAGCCAGGGTGTGTTCCTGATTATCGAGAGTTGTAAACGTTTCACCCTCCTGAGCTCGCCTAACAACAATTCGACCATCTTGTAAATTCTTGAAATCAAAAGCGTGCAGCGGATGGCCAAGTTCCATCATCACATAATTGGTCACATCGACGACATTATTGATCGAACGCATACCGACCGCTTCGAGACGCCGCACCAGCCAGTCCGGCGACGGACCGATTTTCACATCTTTGATCATCCGCGCGGCATAACGCGGGCAATAATCGGTGTCTTCGATCACAACGGAGGTCTGCTGGGCAATCGGCTCCAGCGACTCCTTGATCTGCGGGATGGGAAGCTGCAATTTCTTATCGCAAAGGGCCGCAACTTCACGAGCGACACCAACAACGCTCAGGCAATCGGGTCGATTGGGGGTCAGGCCGATTTCAATCTGAAAATCTTTGCGATTCAGTGCGGCAAACACGGGTTGCCCCAAAGGCAGGTCCACAGGCAGGATCATGATTCCAGAAGACTCTTCAGAGAGGGCCAGTTCCTTTTCCGAGCAAAGCATTCCCATGGAAACCTGACCGCGGATTTTTGATTTTTTGATCTTGAAGTCACCCGGCAAAACTGAGCCGGGCTGAGCCAGAGCCACCAGATCGCCAGTTTTATGATTCGTCGCTCCGCAAACCACCTGAACAACTTCTGTGCCATTATTCACCTGGCAGACGGTCAGCTTGTCGGCCTCCGGATGTTTGTCCACGGAGTCGAGTTTGGCAACAATCACCGAATCAAGATTCCCGCCGATTTCATCCAAGGCATCGACTTCCAGGCCGACCATCGTCAGGCGGTCACAGAGTTCTTGCGGGGTGTAAGCAAAGTCGACAAATTCTTTTAACCAGTTATATGTAACAATCATTTATCTCAGTCCTTCCCCGACATCAGAACTGTCTGAGGAACCGCAGGTCATTTTCAAAAAACAGTCGCAGGTCATTGACACCATATTTGAGCATGGCGATCCGCTCCAACCCCATACCGAAAGCAAAACCGCTGTACAGCTCTGCATCATACTCGACTGAAGCAAAAACAGCCGGATCAATCATCCCGCTGCCGAGAATTTCCAACCAGCCGGTGCCACCACAGACCCGGCAACCGTTACCGCCGCAGATCACACAAGCGATATCAACCTCAGCGCTCGGTTCGGTAAAGGGGAAAAAGGACGGCCGGAAACGGACCTCAAGCTCTTCACCGAAAAATTCCCGGAGGAAATGGGTCAGGACTCCTTTCAAATCACCGAAAGTGACCTTTTTATCCACCAGAAATCCTTCGATTTGATGAAACATCGGGCTGTGGGTCAAGTCTGAATCACGCCGGTAAACTGTCCCCGGCGCAATCACCCGGACCGGTGGTTGCTGTTTCAGCATGGTACGAATCTGTACTGGCGAGGTATGCGTCCGCAGGACCAGATCTTCACTGATATAAAAAGTGTCCTGCATGTCCCGGGCCGGATGATCTTTCGGAATGTTCAAGGCTTCAAAGTTATAGAAATCCTGTTCAATTTCCGGTCCTTCTGCCACGGCAAATCCCAACCGCGAAAAGATCTCGACAATCTCTTCAGTCACCAATGTGACCGGATGTTTACTGCCTTTCA
>JADFVC010000309.1 GCA_015222355.1 Chloroflexota bacterium
CAACCATGGTCATCCCTTCGCGGGCCAACTGTTTCATGACCTCAAGAACTTCGCCGACCATTTCCGGGTCAAGAGCGCTGGTCGGTTCGTCGAACAGCATGATCTTCGGATCCATGGCCAGGGCGCGGGCAATGGCGACGCATTTATTATTGCCGGCATGATCATCGCTGAGATCTGGCCCTTTCCGGCGCAAAAAAAGGTCTGCCGTGAACCGTTAATCCCGCATCCTCCTCACGGCACGTCGCACCCTTTCTTCTTTACAAAAGCAGGGGGGTAAGTCTAGAATTGCCAGTTCGGTAAAATCACCCTAACAGACAAGTTTTATTTGAGTTTTCATGAACCTGAAAAACATTCGTAATTTCTCTATCATCGCCCATATTGATCACGGCAAATCAACTCTCGCTGATCGTTTGCTGGAGAAAACCGGCGCCCTGACAGACCGTGAAAAATCTGATCAGTATCTTGATAAAATGGAGCTCGAAAAAGAGCGGGGCATCACCATCAAAGCTCAAGCCGTGCGCCTGAACTACCGCGCCAAGGATGGTCAGGATTATATCCTCAATTTAATCGACACTCCGGGGCATGTTGATTTTTCCTATGAAGTCAGCCGCTCTTTGTCAGCTTGTGAAGGAGCGATGCTGGTCATCGATGCGGCGCAGGGGGTTGAAGCTCAGACTCTCGCCAATGTCTATATGGCAATTGATCAGGATTTGGAAATCTTCCCGGTTTTAAATAAGATCGACCTGCCGAGTGCTGAACCTGAGCGGATCAAGGAAGAAGTCGAAGAGATTATCGGTATCGACACACATGATGCGATCATGGCCAGTGCCAAGGAAGGTCTCGGTATCGATGAAATCCTTGAGGCCGTTGTCGAACGTGTCCCGGCACCCACCGGAGACCCGAAAGCTCCCTTAAAAGCGCTGACTTTTGACTCCTGGTATGACTCTTACCAAGGGGTTGTTGTGCTGGTTCGTGTTATTGACGGCGTCATCAAGAAGGGGGAGAAGATTAAGTTAATGGCCACCGGCGGTGTTTACGAGGTGCAGAAAGTCGGTGCTTTCAGCCCTCATCTGCTCGAATTACCGCAATTGTCAGCCGGAGAGGTCGGTTTTGTTGTCGCCGGGATCAAGGTCGTTGAAGATGCCAAGGTTGGCGACACCATCACCCATCTACATCGCCCGGCGGAGCAACCACTCCCCGGATTTCAGGATGTCAAGCCGATGGTTTTTTCCGGGCTTTATCCGATCGATTCAGGTGATTACGATGCCCTGCGTGATGCCCTGCAAAAATTACGTTTAAACGATGCCGCGTTCTCCTTTGAGCCGGAAACCTCTCTGGCCCTCGGTTTCGGTTTTCGCTGCGGCTTCCTCGGCCTGCTTCATATGGAAATTATTCAGGAGAGGTTGGAGCGTGAATTTAACGTCGAGCTGATTACCACGGCGCCAACGGTTGTTTACAAGGTCACCACAACCAAAGGTGAGCTGCTTAAGGTCGAAAGCGCCAATATGCTCCCGGAGGTCCAGCTCATCGATAAGATAGAAGAGCCTTTTGTTCTGGCCTCAATCCATGTGCCGAATGAATTTGTTGGCGCCGTATTGAAACTCTGCATCGAAAAACGTGGCATCCAGCGGGAGCTGAAATATCTGACCGTTAACCGGGTCATGGTCGTCTACGAGTTACCATTGAATGAAATCGTCCTCGATTTCTTTGATCGGCTCAAATCGATTACCCGCGGTTATGCCTCTCTCGACTATGAACATCTTGATTTCCGGCCGAGCCGGCTGGTGCGCCTGAATGTGTTGATCAATGGCGATGTTGTGGACGCACTGTCCCTGATCGTGCATCACGATAAGGCTCAATTCCGGGGACGCGAACTGGTTGCCAAGATGAAAGAGTTTATCCCCAGGCAGCAGTTTGAAGTCGCTATCCAGGCCGCCATCGGCAATAAGGTGATTGCCCGTTCGACGGTCAAGGCACTGCGCAAAGATGTTACGGCGAAATGTTACGGCGGTGATATTACTCGGAAACGAAAGCTGTTGGAGAAACAGAAAGCCGGCAAAAAACGGATGAAACAGGTTGGCAGTGTAGAACTGCCACAGGACGCATTCCTCGCAATCCTCAAAATTAAAGAGTAGACACAATGGCTATCTTTAAAAAGAAGAGCAAGACATTGACTGAAAAAAAACCCTGGTATCGTGAATGGTCGGAAGCGCTGATTGTCGCTGTTATTCTGGCGCTGATCATTCGCACCTTTCTTTTTCAGGCGTTTAAAATTCCCTCAGGCTCGATGCTTGACACCCTGCTGATCGGCGACCACCTGCTGGTTAATAAATTCATTTACGGAACCCAATTGCCCTTTACCGAGCAAACCTATCTTAAGATGCGTGATCCGCAACGGGGCGACGTCATCGTTTTCGAGTTTCCCGAGGATGAAGGCAAATCCTACTTTCAGCGGCGGGATTTTATCAAACGGGTTGTCGGTGAACCCGGGGATCTGATTGAACTTAAAGCGAAACAGGTTTATGTCAACTGCACGGTCTACAATATCCCGCAGCAAGTTCACAAGGATAATCAGGTTATTCCCTTTGTCGCTGGTCCGAGAGATTTTACCGGGTCGATCAAGGTTCCGGCTGACAGCTATTTTGTTATGGGAGACAACCGTGACTACTCGTTCGACAGTCGTTTCTGGGGTTTTGTACATAAATCGAAAATCAAAGGCTTAGCCTTTATCAAGTACTGGTCCTGGAATGCAAAGGCGGATCTTCTCAATAAGGTTCGCTGGGGACGTATCGGCCGCCCTATCGACTAGCTTAGGTTCCACCCGGAGTTTCCGGATGCAACCTGGATTGTCGTGTCCATCCAGAGTTTCAACAATTAAGCAGTTGACTATTTCCGCTACCGATTGTTAGAGTCACGAGAATTCAGCAGCAGAATCATCAGCCCTTTAAGTTGACCCGAGAGGTCAGCAAGGGAGAAAAAATGAATCAGCATATCCAACGACTATTCGAAAAGCACCTGTGCATTTATGCATCAGGTGCTTTTTTTGTCCCTGACACACAAGGAAAGGAAGAGGCATGGCTGCGGAAAAAATAGAAATTCTCGACTGTGAAGGGATCGATCGAGCGTTGACCAGGATTGCCCACGAAATCCTGGAAAAAAACAAAGGGGTTGAAAATCTGGCGCTGATCGGGATTCGTACCGGTGGCGATTATCTGGCGTCTCAATTGCAGCAAAAAATATCCGAAATAGAAGGCCTGGTAGTCCCTCTCGGCCTCATTGATGTCACCATGTATCGTGATGATTTCGGTTCACGAAACGACCTCTCGGTTGGCCAGACCGATATCCGTTTTCCTCTCAGTGATCGCCGGGTGGTTCTGATTGACGATGTGCTTTTTACCGGCCGCACCATCCGTGCTGCGATGGATGCGTTGATTGACCTGGGGCGGCCTCAGAACATCCAGTTGGCCATCCTCATCGATCGTGGTCACCGGGAACTGCCGATCCGCCCGGATTATATTGGCCGCAACCTGCCGACGGCACGGAACGAGCAGATTGAAGTTGAATTTGATGCACAGCACACAGCTCAAGCTGTTTACCTGATCAGAAGTTAATTGCGGAGGCTCTCAATGAATTTCAATCCGAAACACATTCTCGGCATCCAGGAGCTGTCTGCAGAGGAGCTGACATTTATCCTCGACACAGCAGAAAGCTTTAAAGAAATCAACACTCGGAAAATCAAGAAGGTTCCGACCCTGCGGGGGAAAACCATCGTCAATCTCTTCTTTGAAGCCAGTACCAGAACACGGACTTCATTCGAAGTCGCCGGCAAACGACTCTCTGCCGATACGATTAATATCAGCGCATCTTCATCATCGGTTGTTAAGGGTGAAACTCTGCAAGATACCGCGCAAAATATCGAAGCGATGCATCCTGATATCATCGTCGTGCGCCATGGCGCGTCAGGCGCCTGTCATTATCTTGCAGAACGCCTGAATTGCTCGGTTATCAATGCCGGGGACGGAACACACGAGCATCCCAGTCAGGCTTTGCTTGATGCTCTCACCATTCGCCAGCACAAAGGGCAGATCGCCGGTCTGACCGTGGCCATTGTCGGCGACATCACCCATAGCCGGGTCGTGCGTTCAAATATCTATTGTTTATCAAAGCTCGGTGCCAAGGTTCGTATTGCCGGCCCCGGAACCATGTTGCCGCCGGGACTTGATCGGCTTGGCTGCGAAGTTTACAGGAATATAGAGGATGCCATCCGCGATGCGGATTGCGTCATGATGCTACGTATCCAGCGCGAACGTCAGGGGGCTTCCCTGATTCCATCGGTCCGCGAATATGCGCGTTATTTTGGCCTGAACGAGAAAAAACTGACGCTGGCCAAAAAAGATGCCATTGTGATGCACCCCGGCCCGATAAATCGGGGGGTTGAACTTGCTTCTTCGGTTGCTGACGGTCCGCAGAATGTCATTCTTGATCAGGTGGAAAATGGTGTTGCCGTGAGAATGGCTCTCCTCTACCTGGTTGCCGGTGGCGAAAAACTTCAGCAAGATTAAATTTAGCAACAAAGGTGATGACTATGAAAATTCTGGTGAAATCGGGACGGGTCATTGACCCCGCGAATTACATCGATGAAAAACTCGATATCCTCATTGTCGACGGGATAATCGCCGAGCTATCCCCTCATATTGATGCCGGCGATGCCGAGGTTATCAATGCCGCAGGGCTACTGGTGACTCCCGGCCTGGTCGACATGCATGTCCATTTGCGCGATCCGGGGTTTGAGTACAAAGAGGATATTGTGACCGGGACCAGAGCGGCGGCGGCGGGCGGAGTCACCTCGGTGGCCTGCATGCCGAATACCGACCCGGTCAACGATAGCCTGGCCGTGACCAAGTATATCATCAGTAAAGCCCGAGAGCAGGGGAGTATCAATGTTTTTCCGATCGGCTCTATCACCAAGGGGATGAAAGGGGAAATCCTGTCCGAAATGGGTGAATTGAAAGAGGGCGGCTGTGTCGGATTCTCTGACGATGGGTTGCCGGTTAAAAATGGCGAAATGATGCGCCGGGCCCTGGAATATGCCGGCACTTTCGATGTTCCCATTATTTCTCACGCAGAAGAGCTTTCGCTGGTCGCTGACGGTGTCATGAACGAGGGTCCGGTTGCGACCGAACTCGGTCTGAAAGGCATCCCGTGGGTCGCTGAAGAGGCCATAACCGCTCGCGATATCATGCTGGCCGAGTTGACCGGCAGCCACCTGCATGTTGCCCATGTCTCGACCAGGGGCAGTGTCGAATTGGTGCGCCTGGCGAAAAAGCGGGGCGTACCGGTGACCTGCGAGGCCACGCCGCACCATTTCATGCTCACCGACGAAGCTGTCCGTGGTTACAACACCAATGCCAAGATGAACCCGCCACTCCGCAGCCAGGAAAATGTGGATGCGGTTCGGGCCGGCCTGGCGGACGGCACGATTGATGCCATCGCCACCGATCATGCTCCTCATCATCATGATGAGAAAAATGTCGAATTTGCCATTGCCATGAATGGCATCATTGGTCTGGAAACACTTTTACCCCTGACCCTTAAGCTGGTCGGTGAAAAAGTGTTGACCCTTTCCCGGGCGATCGCCCTGATCACCTGTCAGCCGGCCAAAATTCTCGGTATTGATCGGGGAACGCTTTCCGTTGGTGCGGTGGCGGATATCACCCTGATCAACCCGAATAAAGAATGGACTGTGGATCCGGCCAAGTTGCAATCAAAAAGCCAGAACACACCATGGGCCGGCCAGCAACTCAAAGGGTGCGCCATGAAAACATTATTGGCTGGAAAAGAAGTCTATAGCAGAAGTTAAGCATACATATTTAAAGTTATTTCTTGAAAACAAGAGGTCTCAATGAAAGCAATTCTGGCCCTTGCTGACGGCAAGGTTTTCGCGGGCAAAGCACTGGGTGCAATCGGTGAGGCGACTGGCGAGGTGGTCTTTAACACCAGTATGACCGGCTATCAGGAGATTCTTACCGACCCCTCCTATTGTGGTGAAATCGTCACCATGACTTATCCGCAGATCGGTAACTACGGCATTAATTCTGAAGACGTTGAATCCTGCAAGCCTTTCCTGTCGGCATTCGTGGTCAAGGAATCCTGCCCCTTCCCAAGTAATTTCCGTTCTGAAATGACTCTGGACGCCTACCTGAAGGAGAACGGGGTTGTCGGGATTGAGGGGATCGACACCAGGGCCCTGGTGCGGCATATCCGCAATAAGGGCGCGCAAGTCGGTATCGTTTCTTCCGTTGAAAGTGATCCTGAACGCCTGATCGAAAAAGCCGGACAAACGCCCGGACTGCTTGGGCGGGATCTTGTTAAGGAGGTCACCTGCAAAACAAGTTATCACTGGTCCCAGGGAGTCTGGACGCTCGATGATGGTTACGCTGACAGCAGCAACCGACAGTTGCCTTATAAGGTTGTCGCCTACGATTACGGTATCAAACGCAACATTTTGCGTAATCTGGTGTCCTCCGGCTGCGATGTTACGATCGTCCCGGCAACAACAACGGCTGAAGAAGTCTTGCAGATGAACCCGGATGGGGTTTTCCTCAGTAACGGTCCGGGCGATCCAGAACCGATCAAATACGCCCAGGAGAATATCGTTAAACTGCTCGGCAAAGTGCCGATTTTCGGCATCTGCCTTGGCCATCAGCTTTTGTCGATCGCTTTTGGCGGCGCTACCTATAAGCTGAAATTCGGGCATCGGGGCGGCAACCAACCGGTCCTTGATTATCAACGCCAACAGGTTGAAATCACTTCACAGAATCATGGCTTCGCGGTCGATCGAGAGACGCTCAATGAACAAATCAGGGTGACCCATATTAACTTGAACGACAACACCGTTGAAGGGATTCAGCATGTGGATGTGCCGGCCTTTTCTGTCCAGTACCACCCGGAAGCTTCGCCCGGTCCGCACGACGCACAGTATCTGTTTTCCCGTTTCATCGAAATGATGGCAAAATATAAGAATTAGTTTTTCTGGTTATCTACTTCACTCCACTAACTTGTCGGAGCCAGCATCAGCCCTCTCCAAGTGACAGGAGCTGAAACAACCGCTTG
>JADFVC010000310.1 GCA_015222355.1 Chloroflexota bacterium
ACCCCGGAGAGCAGCTTGAAGGCCTGAATCACCCCGATCGGATCCTTGAAGCGATCGAAGCGGGAGATCTGGGTCAGCAACGGCTTGTCAGCCGGGATGCCGTAGCGCTGCAGGGTCGAGGCCACTTCGCGCTCCGAGACCGGGCAGTTCTTCTCGCTCAACGGATCGATGCTGGGGGCGATCAGAAACTGCGGGTGCGGCAGCGGCTGGGCGAATTCCGGCATCGAAAAGATGCTGGCATCATAGTTCTTCACCCTCCCCTGTAGATATTTCCAGATTTTCCGGTGCGGGTGGCTGGCATCAATATGACAGCGCCAGATCCACTTCCCCTTGCGGTTCGGGCAGAGTTCCAGCAACCGGGCCGGTTGCGGATCGTGGATAAAGACGAAATCGGCCTCCTCGAGGATCGGCCGCAGCCGTTCCGCATTCGCCGCCACCGTCTCCTCGTAGGTCTCAATCATCCGATTGGTCAGCGGCGCCGCCACCCCCTGCAGGCCGTTGTGAAAGGCCTTGGTGACATGAAAAAATGGCTCATTCCCTTCGATGACCTCCCAGCGGGCATCGATCCCCAGATCGCACATCAAGGGAATCAGCCAGGCGAGGATCTCCGCCACCCCGCCGCCGACGCGGGTGGAATTGACATGCACCACCTTGGCCCCGGCCAGTTCCCTGGCAAATTGGCGCAATTGCGAAATTACGATCGAACCGACCACCTCTTCATACGTCCGCAGGGTTCGGGTCATGAGTCCACCTCCTCCAACATGCAGAGCCCGACAAGCTCCCGCTTCAACTCGCGAAGATTGAGAAAATAAAAATCGATCCCGGCCAGGCCCTGCTCAAACGATTGGGTCTCTTCCGGCGACCCCTGCAACCAAAAGCTGAAATCATCCAGGTGCCCCTCGGTGCGCCGCCGCGCTTCGACAAAATGGTAATAGACACTGCTCTGACTCATGGAGGGAATCGCCTGCTTCAGCTCCTTAAGCGAGGTCAACTCCACGCCCGTCTCGAAAATCACCGTGGCCGCACGCATGAAGCGGAACTCTTCACTGGCCGGATGCCAGACCGCATTCGGCAGTTCACTGCCCCGTTCATCGGCAATCTCCACCAACCGCTCACGCAGCTCTTCCAGATTATCGAAGGTGTAAGGGTTGAGAATACCAAACCGCTCGGCCAGCACCCGATCCCTTAGCGAACGGGAAGCCCAGACGGCAAAATCGTTGCGGAACTCCGGATCATCAAATGACGGGCGAATCTGCGTTTCGCAGAAATGGTGATAGAGCGATTCCAGCGGGCACACCGCCAAGCGCTCACGCAACTCACGCAGGTTCATCACCGACGAGATCCCCGCCATCCGCGTGATCAATGCGCAGTCCTTCACCTGGAACGCATCACGCTGCACGCCACTAACGGTCTCTTCCATCTGCATATCTCCTTTTACAGGCGATCAGAACCTCAGAATCTGCGGCACCTTCTAACCCGTTGAAATATCAAATAAAGCATAACAACCTTAACACAGCTCGCAAGCGAATGCGCCATGTAGGCCATTTCTCAGCTATTTTTTCTTGACAGCGCAGAAGCCATTGGTTATAAACGGGTCTCATTTCGCCCAGATAGCTCAGTCGGTAGAGCAGAGGACTGAAAATCCTCGTGTCGGCAGTTCGATTCTGTCTCTGGGCACCAGTAAAATTAAGGGGTTACGGCTTTTGCTGTAACCCCTTTTTGTTTGCCTTGTGTAATTCCTGTGTAATGGCTTGGTACAGGGGTTGGGGTGGAGAAAGCAAACGTCAATACTGTTGACTTCGCCACTGTCCGTGCTGTCATCGAGAGAGTCATCGCCAGAAAGAAAGGGGGAAATTTTGAACTCATCCTCGATGATATGTTTGCGTCTCTTCCTGATGATGTGAAAGGAAGCGTAACCGAGTACGGCGATGACACCACAACCAAAGACGTAATTCATAAAAGCTCCATTTTTATTGATGCCGACCTCATACGTCGGAAGCTGATATTGAATCT
>JADFVC010000311.1 GCA_015222355.1 Chloroflexota bacterium
ATGTATGCCTTCACCCCTGAAAAACCACTACGCCTTGTAGGTCGAAATTTTTACTTAGCCATTGTATTCTTTTTTGCGAGACCATCCTCGTTGATTTTTTACTGAATCGATCAGCAATCGACACGCTCACGCAGTTCTTTACCAACTTTGAAAAACGGCAGCTTTTTCTCTTTCACCTGAATCACTTCACCGGTTTTCGGGTTGCGCCCCATGTAGGCTTTATAATCCTTAACCATAAAGCTGCCGAACCCACGAATCTCAATCCGATCATTATCAATCAGAGCCTGAGACATCGACTCAAAAATCAGATTGACAATCTGTTCCGATTTTTTATAGGTCAGATTTTTTTCGATCGACAGTGCGTCCACTAGTTCAGACTTATTCATGATGCCCCCGAGAGGTTTTAATATGAATCATCGTCTTATCAGATACCGGTTATGACTATACAATATGCTCCGGTCATGTCAACAGGAGAGGTATAAAATCAGGCAGTTGGCCATAAATCAACATCAAATGATGGTAAAGGGTGACAAGGTCCAGATAACTTTGGCATCCTCTTCACCGATATTATCCCAACGATGCGGAAGGTGTGATTTGAAGCAGAGACTGTCACCCGCTTCCAGTTCGTAGACCTCATCGACAATGGTCATCCGCAAGCGGCCCTCCAGCAAATAAATCAACTCATCTCCCGGATGGTACATATTCCGCTGTCCGCTACTGCCGCCCTTCTGCACTGTGCAGTAGAAAGACATAAACTGTGGATCCCGCAGACCGGAGGTAAACGATTCGGTATGCATATTATGTTCATCGTCATAAACAGTCTTGTCTCTCTGCCCGGGGCGGGTATGGACAATTTCGTGAGAGGTGGAAACATCTTCTACGAAATAATTGATACTCTTGTTGAATACATTGGCAAGTCGCATCAAAATTTCAACTGAAGGGATCGTCAATCCTCTCTCAATACGCGAGATCATATTTGAGGAAACCTGTGATTTATCCGCCAGAATCTGTATGGTCATATCCTGCTTCAGGCGGATTTCTTTTAATTTTTTACCGACAATCTTTTTTACCTGCATTTTACACTCTCCATTGCCGCCGCAAAAATCGGTCTAAAATGACGCGTTAAACATCAGGTGGTGGGGAAACGACCCACAGGACTTTAGCCTGATGATCCGTGCGATTGTTCCAACGGTGTGGAAGAGACGCTTTAAAGCCGATAGAATCACCTTTCCCCAGCAAGAACCCTTCACCATCAATGATAAATTCCAGGCTGCCCTCCAGGACGGTAGCGAACTCTTCACCAGTATGTACCATCCCCCCCTCACCACTGTCACAAAAGGGCTCAATGGTGTCGACAAACACGGAGAACCCCGGATCTCTGAGGCCTTGAGTTAAACTGGTAATCTGATGCTTGTCCTCAAAAAAGAAGATCGGCTCTCCTTCACCGGCCGGAGTGTAGACAACGGTACTCCCCTTTTCAGCTTCTTCGACAAAGTAACTGATGCTCAGACCCAAGGCATCGGCTAACTTCATTAAGATCACAACAGAAGGTGTCGTTAAGCCGCGTTCGATTCGGGAAATCATATTAGAAGAAACCTGGGACCTTTCCGCAAGTTCCTGGATTGTTTTGTCTCGTTTCAAACGCGAAGATTTCAGTTTACGACCAATCAGTTTTTTAACCATTTCATTATGCTCCAAGGGTATTTTAAAATCATGTTTTAGCACCACAATTTCCAGCCGTCAACCTTATATGAGATATTTGCAACACAAAATGGTAGTACAAATAAGGTACGAATAGTTAGTTTCCGTCCGGAAACGGCCCTTTTCCGGATGAAAACCTCACAAAGATTGCTTGTAAACCCGAGCGCCATTCAGCGTTGACATCACTACCGTAACAACATAATCTGCCGAGAATTGAAAGGAGTGGCTTGATGAACGAAAAGGTAAAACCTTTAGTCGCTAAATCGATTCGAGGAGACGAGATCACAATCGATGAGTCTCGCCGGATTCTCCATGCGAAAGGAGCAGAGCTGACTGCCTACATGGCAGGTGCTCACGGGATCAAAGAACATTATTTTGCAGATCGTGTTGATCTCTGCTCGATCATCAATGCAAAATCCGGTCACTGCCCGGAAAACTGCAGCTTTTGTGCGCAATCATTACACCATCAGGCCGAGGTACCAATCTACCCATTAAGGTCTGTCGATGAAATTGTCCTGGGGGCAATGCAGGCACAACGCAATGGCAGCCACTGCTATGGGATCGTCACCAGTGGCACACGCATCAAACCGGGCGATGAATTCAGCACCCTGCTCAGCGCCTTGCGCAGAATCAACCGGGAAACAACCATTGCCCCTTCCGTTTCACTGGGGATTCTGGATGCTGAAAGCGCCAAAGCCCTTTTCAAAGCCGGCTGTAAAACCTATCATCACAATCTGGAGACAGCCCGCTCATATTTCCCACAGATTTGTACCACCCATGATTATCAGGAAGATATCGAGACGATCATTTGTGCAAAAAAAGCCGGTCTGAAGACCTGCTGTGGTGGCATCTTCGGGCTCGGTGAATCCATCGAACAACGTATTGAACTCGGTATGATATTAAGAGAGCTGGATGTCGATTCGGTTCCCCTTAATTTTCTCAGCCCGGTTGCCGGAACCCCCTTACAGGATGCTAAAATGTTAAGCCCGATGGATTGTCTGAGAATTATTTGTCTCTATCGTTATCTGTTGCCCGATAAACACATAACGGTCTGCGGTGGACGTGAAAAAAACCTCGGTGAATTCCAGTCCGCTATTTTCATGGCCGGAGCCAGCGGGATGATGATTGGTAACTACTTAACCACTTCCGGCCGCAATCATGCTGTCGACGAGCAAATGCTAATAAATGCCGAGGTCACTATCAATGTCTGAACTCAGAAAACCTAAGGGACTTTTCATCACCGGAACGGATACCGGGGTCGGCAAATCCTTGGTGGCAGCTGCCCTGTCCAGAATGCTCGTCAACCGTGGGATTAAAGTCGGGGTGATGAAACCGGCGGAAACCGGGGTTGAAAATTGTGCGGAACTCGGACCTGATGCTGCTCTGCTGAAATGGGCGAGCAACTCAACGCAAGCGGACGAGCAGATCTGTCCTTACCGCCTGAGCGCCCCCGTGGCCCCTTCCGTTGCGGCTTCCAGAGAAAATATCCGCATCGACTACAGCCAGCTCTGCCGGCAGGCTCAAGAGATTATTGAACAGCATGATTTCACCATCATTGAAGGTGCCGGAGGATTGATGGTTCCGCTGGCCGGGGGACTGCTCATGGTTGACCTTGTCCAAGCCCTCGCTCTCCCTCTGCTGGTTGTCTGTCGGCCGGGATTGGGGACCATCAACCACACCCTGCTGACGCTTTTTGCTGCGCGGAATATGGATCTGAAAATTGCCGGCTATCTACTGAACAACATGCCCGCCGAAAAAACCATTGCGGAAGAAACTGTTGCCCATACCTTGGCAACGCTGGCCGGTGACGAGCTGCTCGGCATACTAACGACGGTTGAAGGTGACGAACAGCTTAAAGCCGAACAATTGGCAGAGCAGATCAGCAACTTGCCAACCCTGTCATTTCTGGCGGGCTACCTGCCGGAAGCCTTTTAGGCACAAAAGGCGGTAAACTGTTCAGCACAGTACAAAAGACAGTCATTCCGGCAGGATTTTAGCCGGAATCCAGAGTTTAGAAGACAGAAAGACTGGATCCCCG
>JADFVC010000312.1 GCA_015222355.1 Chloroflexota bacterium
CATCAGAGCTATAGAATCTAAAACGGTGCCTGGTCTCGCGCGTCGATCAAATACGGCAGCTGCTGATTCGGATCGCCCTGGCTTTCAAGAACAAAGTCGACGCGTCGGTTCAAAGCCCGCTCCCGATCACTGTTGTTCGGGAAAAGCGGTTTCTGTGAGCCGTAACCGGTGGCGGCCATACGGGTCAAGGGCACCAACTGATTGCTGGCCAGGAAACGTAACACCGAAACGGCCCGGCCGACCGACAGATCCCAGTTGGCTAATTCATCGCCACGATCATCGGTATGCCCTTCAACCTTCAGTTTCAGCGGCAATGGGCGGACCAACTCCGCCACCTTACGTAAAATCGGATAGGCCTCTTGATGCAGATCTTTTTGTCCGGAGACAAACAGGATCGACTCATCGATCCGCAGCACCACCGCGCCCCGATCTTTGACCAACTTAATCTTCTTGTTCAGTTTTAATTCCCGCAGTTTCGTCTTCAGGCGACGATAAACCTGCGAAGTAAAGTCATCATTGACCGGGGTGAATGAAACCACCTTGGGCGTTGTCACCTCGGTCTTATCACTGCTGCCCATGACACCAAAGGCCCCGGACAATGAATCAGCAGCCTGGTGGAATTTGGCCGCATCCAGGTTGGCCATCGACAGCAAAAGCACGAAAAAAGTCAGCAGCAGGGTCACCAGATCCGAGTAGGTGACGATCCACATCGGAGCGCCGGCAGGCGGCTTTTTCACTTTTCTCGCCATCAGCAGCCTCTACCTCCCGAAGTTGCTTTCGCGTTGCGCCGGGGCAACAAAAGCATGCAGCCGCTGTTCCATCAGCCGCGGATTTTCCCCCTCAAGGATCGACTTCATCCCTTCGGCCACCAGGGTCTTGTTCAACACCTCGCTGGCCGAGCGCAATTTTAATTTACCGGCAATCGGATTCGCCACGACGTTGGCGATAACCGCCCCGTAGAAGGTTGTCAACAGGGCAACCGCCATCGCCGGACCGATTGAAGAGGGATCACTCATATTCCGCAACATCTGCACCAGACCAATCAGGGTACCGATCATCCCCATCGCCGGAGAATAAGCAGCAAAGGTAGAAAAAATTTCCGCGCCCTTGTCATGGCGATCCATAACATATTCAATCTCTTTCTCCAGCATATCCTTGAGCGCTTCCGGTTCCTGGCCATCGACCGCCATCTGCAAACCTTTGAGGAAAAACTCATCGTCAATCTCATTCATGACCGACTGCAGCGAGAGAATCCCTTCTTTACGGGCTTTACCGGCATAGGCAATCAACTTGCTGATGGTATCGACCGGGGAGATGCTTTTATGAAAAAAAGCTTTGCGGGCAACTTTGAAAGCGCCAAGAATATCGCCGAATGGAAAATGCACCAGCACTGTACCGAGGGTCCCGCCGATGACGATGAGCAGAGACGGGATATTGATAAAGATCAGCAGTGACCCCCCCTGCATGATCGCACTGAGCATCAGTCCAAAGGCTGCAACCAAGCCGATTATTGTCGCTAAATCCATGAGTCACCCTCTATCGTGTCGTGAATACATCACGTCTTAAACTTGATGGCGTCGCAAAAAGTCCGACCTACTGCGTTGCAGCGTTTTTTCAGGACCTCGACATACCATATGTATGCCTTCACCCCTGAAAAACCAC
>JADFVC010000313.1 GCA_015222355.1 Chloroflexota bacterium
CGAGATGGACTTCATCCGCCTGGCACAACAATACCTCATCCTGCTGGTCCCCGGTTCCGGATTCGGTGCCCCGGCTACTTCCGGATCGCCTATTGTGTCGATGACGACATGATTGAACGCAGCCTGCCACTGTGGGAACAGCTGGCGAAGGAGGCGGGGCTTTAACCGCGACGCAACGCTCAAACGAAAGGCCACTTGCTCCATGCAGTGGCCTTTATTGTTGGAGCTGTTTATCCGCCTTGATATGTGCCGGCAGCAACATCCCATCAGGGCTGACATAACAGACTTCGCAGTCCAATTCGAAACCGATCCGTTCACGGACCTTCTGGCGGACATGCCGAATCAGAGTGAGCACATCAGCCGAACTGGCCCCACCCAGATTGACGATAAAATTAGCATGTTGCTGCGAAACCTCCGCTTGGCCGATGCGCATTCCTTTCAACCCGGCATCTTCGATAATTTTCCCCGGTGGCCCGACGCTGGCGTGCATCTCTGCCGTGCTTAAAAAAACCGAACCGCAATTAGGTTGTTTGCGGGGGAATTTCCGGCGTCGGGTTCTCAGGTCACTGATCATTTCACTGCGCACCTTGGCCAGTTCCCCCTTCGGACAACAGAGCTCCACTTCGACAACGATACTTCCGGTCTCCTGCAAGGCACTGTGACGGTAAGAGAAGGCGCAATCTTCACGACTTAACCGGCACGTTGCTCCCTCCGCATCAACAATCGAAACCCGGGTCACATTTTCACCGATCCCTTTACGCTGACTGCCGCCGTTCATCATCACCAGACCACCAAGGGTTCCGGGAATCCCGATGGTATGTTCAAGACCGGTCAAGCCGGCCCGCATCGAGAGGCGCGCCAGTTGCGGTACCCAGGCTCCGCCTCCGGCGATAATTTTTTGTCCGGAGATCCGAATATCGCCCATCTGTTCACCGATTTTCATGACAACGCCGTGCACGCCGGCATCATCAAACAACAGGTTGGTTCCCCGACCGATGACCACCAACGGGATTCTCTGCTCACGGACAAAGCGCTGCACCCTGGCAACCTGTTCCCGGCCTTCCGGCTCAAGCAGCAGCCAAGCAGCCCCGCCGATCCGCCAACTGCTATGCTGTGAAAGCGGCTCGTCGAAAGCGATCCTGCCGACATCCTGTCCAGCAAGGGCTGCGAGTTGACTCTGCAAAGATTGACTCATGACAAATCTTCATTCCCGGCTGAGCGAATGTCGACAACCTGCAACTGAACGGAATCCCTTCCTTTCCAGCGGTTAATCACAGGACGATAAAGCAGGCCAATCTGCCCCTGCAATTCATCAGAACGCTCTGCCATCCCGAAAGCGATACAACTTTGCCGCTTGCCATGCTGCTCAATATCAAACTTGAGATGTTTTTCAGCAAGAATTCGCGGGCTGAAAACCCGACATTTGCGGCTGACAAAAGCGGGTTGTGGATTTCCCGCACCAAAGGGGTTCAGGGACTCAAACTCCTGTACCTGTTGCAGACTCATCGACTCAAGCAGCATTTCGCCATCATGGGCAATAGACGGCAGCAGATCCTCCGCACTGAGCAATGCTGCTGCGGTTTGCTCAAAACAGTCGCTGAATGCGGTCAATTTTTCTGCATCGATCGATAGCCCGGCAGCCATGGCATGACCGCCAAACCCGGTAAGTTTCTCAGCACACTGTTGCAAGGCCTGATACAGGTGAAAATTTTTGATCGAGCGGGCTGAGCCTTTCCCTTTCCCGGCAGCAAGAGCAACCAGCACTGTCGGGCGATGATAACGCTCCACCAGACGACTGGCAACAATACCAATCACCCCGGGATGCCAACGTTCATCGGCCAGAACAATGGTATGGCGCATCTTCTCCGCCTGTCCTTCGAGTGCGGCGATGGCCTGTTCCAGGGTTTGCCGTTCAATCTTTTGCCGTTCGCGATTGAATTCATCCAGCAGCCCTGCCAGCTCTGCTGCTTCCTGTGGATCATCGCCGAGCAGCAGTTTAACTCCCAGGGCAGCATCCTCAAGGCGACCGGCCGCATTCAAGCGTGGGGCCAAACGGAAGCCGACTGTCCCGCAACTGACCTTTTTCACCTCAGCAACCTTTTTCAACGCGGCAATTCCCGGCCGACTTCCCTGCTCAAGACGCTGTAACCCGGCACGAACCAGAATCCGGTTCACACCACCAAGCGGGACAATATCGGCGATCGTTCCAAGCGCCACCAAGTCCAGTCCCTGGCGCAGATCCGGTTCAGGATGCTGGGTAAAATAACCGTTTTCCCGCAACCGTCGTCGCAACCCGGCGAGCAGGAAAAAAGCGACGCCGACCCCGGAAAGTTCCTGCCAGGGGAAGCGGTTGCCGGGCAGATGCGGATTGATCAGTGCCAGACAGACTGGTAACTCTTCCGGCGGCTGATGATGGTCGGTGATAATCAGATCAATCCCCAGCTCAGAGGCCAGGTCGGCCTCCGCATGAGCCGAGACCCCGCAATCGACCGAAACGATCAGATCACAACCGCTGTCCCGAGCCTGACGAATGGCATCAGCTGAGAGGCCATAACCGTCTTTCAGCCGCAAAGGGATATGATACTCGACCAAACCACCCAGGTTGCGCAACGTCTCAACCAGCAGGGTGCAGCCGGTGATACCGTCAACGTCGTAATCACCATGCACAGCAATCTTTTCGCCCCGCACCAGAGCCTGTTCCAGACGCCCGCAGGCAATGGCCATATCGGGCAGCAGGTCGGGATCGGGCAGTGCGCTCAAACGCGCCTGCAGAAAAGCCTGCCCATCTTCAGCGCTTCCGATGCCGCGCAACAGTAAGACGCGTGCGGTCAACGGCAACACCCCAAGAGTCTTGACAAGATGTTCAACCTGACCGGGGCTCGGTTCATCACTGCGTAGTTGCCATTTTCTACTGGTGACTGGATTCATCAGGTTTCCGTGAGACAATTATTGACTGTACAGGCGGAAACAGCACAGGCCGGTTTACGACCGACCTGTGCCAAGAGCTATTACTGGGGTTGTGAAGTTTGCGGATGATTTTTCAGAAACTCAAGTTCTGATTGAACCTGAGCAGCACCTGGCCCACCGGAATTGATCACAAGAAATTTCTCCCATATTTCAACCGCTTTGGGAAAATCCTGTAAATCGTAACGGTAAACGATCCCCAGATTGTACAAACTCTGTTGATGTTTCGGATTTAAACGATATGCCTGTTCAAAGTTCTTGATTGCCTTGTCAAACCAGCCGAGTCGACGATACATGACTCCCTGATCAGTGAGAATATTTGGATCATTCCCCTCAATCTTCAGCGCTTTATCATAAGCCTCGACCGCCCTCATCGGCTGATCAGAGTCGAAATAATTATGTCCCAGTTGAATCCAGGCATTACGATTTTCCGGCTCTTTGGCGACAATCTCTTCCAACACGGTAATCTGTTGCTGATAATTGACTGCCGGGGCAGGTACCGGGGCCACGGCGGGTGCTGCTGCGGTCGGCTGTTTATCCCTTTTCGCGTTACTGTAAATAATCCCGAGCAGGATACCGACAACCAAAGCAATGGCAACAAAAAGAAGTGTTTCCTTTTTCATCAACAGACCTCCGCTCTTAGCAGAACTAGCTGGTGTCCATCCGGACTCCGGATGGACACCATAAGGTTTTCATATGGGAAACGAGCAATTTTTCGCGAGGTCAAGGAAATCAAGTGGTTACGCGGAGGCGTACAATCAGTACGCCGCACAAGTGAGCACGCTGATAGACGCCGAGATCGCGGAAAAGGGCCGTTTCCGGATGAAAACTAGCTGGCGCGGGCTGCTTTTCGTTGTTCCCAGTAGATCAGCACTGGGCTGGCGACAAAAATCGACGAATAGGTTCCGACCAACACACCGACCAGCATAGCAAAAGCGAAGTTATGAATCACCCCACCCCCGAGAATAAAGAGGGCTATGACAACCAGCAGGGTCGTACCAGAAGTCAAGAGAGTCCGCGACAGGGTTTCATTGACACTGCGATTGACAATATAAGAGAAACTCTGCTTGTTGTGCTTACCGAGATTTTCGCGGATCCGATCATAAACGATAATGGTATCGTTCAGCGAATAACCGATGATGGCCAGAAAAGCGGCAATAATCGGCAAATCAATCTCTTTACCAAAAACACTGAAAGCACCCAAGGTAATCAGCACATCATGCATCAGCGCGACGATGGCCCCGACCGCAAAACGAAATTCAAAACGCCAGGAAACATAGACCAGGATTCCCAGCATGGCGTACAAAACAGCCTGAAACCCCTTGTTGCGCAGGTCTTTCCCCACTTGGGGGCCGACCATTTCAACCCGGCGGATATCGACATTGCCCTTTGCATAGGATGATTCCAGTGCCGTCCGAATCTGGCTGGACAACCCCCGTAACTCGGTGGAACTCCGTTCTACCCGGATCAAATACTCATTCTGGTTATCCCCAAAACTCTGGACCACCGGGTTGCCGATGTCCAGTCCCTTCAGTGCTGCTTTAATCGCCGAAGCATCTGTTTCCTCGGCAAACTGAACCTGCACCAGGGTACCGCCGATAAAATCGATGCCGTAATCGGGGCCACCTTTTATGGTCAACGATGTCAGACCGATCAGGATCAGCACAATGGAAACGATCAGCGCAATTTTACGCTTGTTGACAAAATCTATATTGGTATCCGGCTTGATCAGCTGCATGCCGCCAGCCTCCTTATATACTCAGCCGCTTGACACCGCGGCCCTGCAGGAAAGTGTCGAAAATAACCCGCGAAACAAAGATCGCGGTAAACAGCGAAGCAATAATACCGATCGACAATGTCACGGCAAAGCCTCTGACCGGACCGGTTCCGAACTGGAACAGAACCAGTGCTGCCAGCAAGGTCGTCATGTTGGCATCGATGATAGTCATAAATGCCTTAGCGTAACCAGCTTCGACTGCCAGTTTCGGCGCCTTACCAAGGCGCAACTCCTCCCGCACACGCTCGAAGATCAGCACGTTGGCATCGACTGCCATACCGCCCGTCAGGACG
>JADFVC010000314.1 GCA_015222355.1 Chloroflexota bacterium
GTTTTATGCAACTTCCAGTTGCCGGCAATCATCGGTTTACGCATCACTTTCTCCATTTCGGTTATCTAATTAATGGCTAAGCCATCGTATTCTTTTTTGCGAGACCATCATTTATTGGTCAAGGCAACAACGCCAGGAAGTTCCTTGCCTTCGAGAAACTCAAGTGAAGCACCACCGCCAGTAGAAATGTGCGTCATCCGGTCCTGCAGGTTCGATTTGTTAACCGCGGCAACGGAATCGCCACCACCGATAATCGACAGGCAATCGGATTGGGCCAGAACTTCGGCAATGGCAAAGGTGCCCTTGGCAAAGGCAGCGAACTCAAAGACTCCCATGGGTCCATTCCAGACGACAGTTTTGGCCGCAGCAACTTTTGCAGTATAGTCCTTGATCGTTTCCGGGCCGATATCGAGCCCCATCTTGTCCGCTGGAAAGTTGTCATTACTGCAGACTTCAGGCGAACTGTCGGCGGCAAAGGTCGTGGTGACAAGATGATCTGTCGGCAGGAGAAATTCGACGCTGCTCCCTTGGGTTTTTTTCAGTAAATCTCGGGCCAGGTCAAGACGGTCCTCCTCGACCAATGAGGTGCCGATTTCATATCCTTGAGCCTTCAGAAAGGTATAGGCCATGCCGCCACCGATCAGGATGGCATCGACCTTGCCGAGCAGGTTCTCAATCACGGTGATCTTGTCGCTGACCTTAGCCCCACCGAGAATTGCGACAAAGGGACGCTCCGGGTTCGCCAGCGCACCGCCAAGGTATTTCAGTTCCTTTTTCATCAGATAGCCGGAAACTGCCGGTTGCAAGATGTGCGCAACCCCTTCCGTTGAGGCGTGGGCTCGATGCGCGGTACCGAATGCGTCATTGACATAGACGTCCGCCAGCTTGGCCAGTTCGGCTGCAAACTGAGGATCGTTGTCGGTCTCGCCGGAATGGAAACGAACATTCTCCAGCAACATGACACTGCCCTCAGCCAGTTGGTCGGCTAACAGCTCAATGTTTTCACCGATACAGTCCGGGGCCATAATCACTTGCTTGTTCAACAGTTTGCCCAAGTGTGCGGCGACCGGACGGAGGCTGTAGGCCGGGTTCGCCTGCCCTTTCGGTCGACCGAGATGAGAGGCCAGGATCAAGCGCGCGCCCTGCTCGAGCAGATAGTGAATCGTCGGCAGGGCTGCCTGGATGCGGGTGTCGTCTGAAATGACCCCCTGGTCATCGATCGGGACATTGAAATCGACTCGGCAGAATACCCGCTTCCCCTTGACATCGATATCTTCGATAGACAGTTTGTTGAACATGCGGCCTCCTTGATTGAAAGTCGGCGTGAGAGAAAAATTATTTATCTGGTGATTCACTTGACTCAAGTTGGATTCTGATTGGTTGCTTGCAAAATAAAAACAGAAACCTTTTTTGCCACAGACCCACACGGACAGGGGCGGGATGTAAAACCTGAAACCCAAAAAGCTTACAACCTGTCTCATGCCCGTTCGCTATGTTCACTTAAGACACTAAGATCACAAAGGAAACCCATTGTTCAGGTTTTGATCTTCAACCCTGATATTTCGATTTTGACCTTGCCCTTCTTCGTGACTTCGTGGCTTTGTGCGAGACAAGACTTTGATTTTGTCCCGCAGTTGTCTGTGTGGGTCTGTGGCTAATATTCGCTTTCTTAATGGATTTACTGGAGCGAAGTAGCTCACAAATTATTTATTGGCGATGTAGCGTACCAGGTCGAAAATGCGGTTGGAGTAACCCCACTCATTGTCGTACCAGGCCAGGGTTTTGACCATGTTTCTGCCGATCACGTTGGTCGTCAAGGAATCAAAAATTGATGAGGCGGCAGAGCCGTTAAAATCTTTTGAAACCAGTGGCAGATCACAGTACTCAAGGATCCCCTTCAGCTCGTTTTCAGCCGCAGACTTCATGGCGGCGTTGACCTCTTCAATACTCGTGCTCTTCTCTGTTTCCACGACCAGGTCGACCAGAGAAACGTTCGGTGTCGGCACGCGAATCGCCATTCCGTCCAACTTGCCTTTGAGTTCAGGCAAAACCAGTGAAACTGCCTTGGCAGCGCCGGTTGTCGTTGGAATCATCGAGACTGCGGCCGCCCGGGCCCGCCGCAAATCCTTGTGCGGTAGATCGAGAATATTCTGGTCGTTGGTATAGGCATGAATGGTGGTCATCAGTCCACGGACAATGCCGAACTGTTCCAGCAGTACTTTGGCGACCGGGGCCAGGCAGTTGGTCGTACAGGAGGCATTGGAGAGAATCTGGTGCACTGCCGGATCGTAGTCGGCCTCATTGATGCCCATGCAGACGGTGATGTCAGCGTTATTGCCGGGGGCACTGAGGACAACCTTGTCGGCTCCTGCTGTCAGGTGCTTAGCCGCTTTGTCACGATCAGTGAAAAGACCCGTCGCTTCGATGACAATCTCCACACCCAGATCTTTCCAGGGGAGGTCGGCAGGATCACGTTGTGAAAGAATTGTGATCGCTTTGCCGTTGATCAGCAGATTGTCGCCGTCGACACTGACATCCCCAGCGAAAATACCGTGGATAGAATCGTATTTGAACAGGTGGGCCAAGGTGGCGGCATCGGTCAAGTCATTAATGGCCACGATTTCCAGATCATCGGAACCGCAGGCCACCCGCAGTACATTACGGCCGATGCGGCCAAACCCATTGATTGCAATCTTTACGGACATGTTATCCTCCTTGTTTTTGTTGGTGTCCTGTATGATGGACTCGCTTCAAAGCAAAATCCACCAAGTGTGCAGTATCTGTGGTGGATATATCGAAACTAAGAGTACCTAAAATCGGCAGGGCCGTAAATCCCTTTCCGCGAAAAAATAGCTGAATTTTTATGCCGTTTTTATGCTTGCAGCAGCGGATGTTTTCCGGTATAAGGGCAACGCTCGTGGGGGGTGAAAGGATCGTCGTGCGTGTATGCTTGCTGGCCAGTGGCAGTCGCGGAAATAGTACGCTGATTGAAGCCGATAGCTGTCGTTTGCTGGTGGATGTCGGCCTTTCCGGGCGGGAAACAGAGCGACGTCTTGCCACGCTCGGTCTTTCCGGTGAGGATCTGCATGCCATTCTAGTGACCCATGAGCATCATGACCATGTCGGCGGCATCGGACCGCTGGCCAGACGCTATGGCCTTCCGGTGCATATCGAACAGCAAACTCACGCAGCACTGCCGAAACTTGGGAAAATTGATCATTTGCAACGTTTTACCGCCGGCGATCAATTCGCGTTCCGTGATTTGACAATCAAGACCTTTTCGACAACGCATGATGCGGTCAACCCGGTTGGCTTTGTGATCCATTCCAGCGAGGGGAAGGTCGGGTTCGCCACGGACCTGGGCATACCGACCCGGTTGGTTGCTGATCATTTACAGCAATGCCGGGTGCTGGTGGTTGAAGCCAATCACGATGACCAGATGCTTCTGGACGGCCCTTATCCCTGGCACCTGAAGCAACGGATTAAGGGGCGTCATGGTCACCTCTCCAATGTTGCAGCCAGACGCTTGTTGCAGGATGTCAGCTGGCCCGGCCTGGAAGCTCTGTTCCTGGCTCATTTGAGTGAAGAGAACAACTGCCCCGATATGGTTTCCGAACTGTTTCATCAAACCATGCTGGAGTATGGACATCGTCCGCAGATTATTGTCGGGAGTCAGCATCAAGTGAGTTCCTGTTTTGTCGGGGCTCTGATATAGTTCACCGAATAAGTGAGTATTTAGACGTGAGAGCAGGAAAGCTGATTTCCTGCTTTGCTCGTTTATAGCGCATCATTTTTGATGGCGTCGCAAAAAGTCCGCCCTCCAGCGTTGCAGCAGTTTTTCAGGATTTCGACATGCCATATGTATGCCTTCGCCCCTGAAAAACCACTACGCCTTGTAGGTCGAAATTTTTGCTTAGCCACCGTATTCTTTTTTGCGAGACCATCATTTTTATCTTAAAGATCACCGCGGAGAATTGAATGGCCTGGAGAATTGTTGTTGGACTGAAAGACGGCGTCAAGGACGCCCGAGGCGAACGGGTTCGACGGGAAATCAGCGAGCATCTCGGTTACCGGCTGGAAAAAGTTCAGACGCTGGATGTTTATACCGTCGCTGCCGATTTAAGTGACGCCGAAGTTGAACAGGCCGCCCGAGGGCCCTTTTCCGATCCGGTGATTCAGGATGTTGCGATCAATCGGCCACTGGCCAGTGACTTCGATATTCTGATCGAAGTCGGCTTTCGCCCCGGAGTGACAGACAATACCGGCCGCACGGCCAAGGA
>JADFVC010000315.1 GCA_015222355.1 Chloroflexota bacterium
GGTATGGATATCCAGAAAACGGCAGGGGGCTGCCAATGTCCGGACAGCCCCCCTGGAGTCGATCTTTTTCTCGAAACAGCATGCACCGCAGCACTGGCAAATCGCTTCCCACTGTTCGGCATCTAGCTCGTCTAGGTGCACTCGGAAAAACCACAGGCGTGGCAAACACAACAGCCGCCTTCATGTTCCACCGGGCCGCCACATTCAGGACAGGCTCCGCCATTACTGACATACAGAGTCGGAGAATCTTCCTCGTTGAGCATGTGCAGTTCAATCGCTTTGGCAACGGCATCAGCACAAGAGGTGATGCGGTTGTCGCCAAAACCGGACGGTTTGTGGCAGGTGATACCGATCAGTTGCTTGATGGCTTGACGAGCCTGAACGCCGCTGCGCCAGGCGAGGGACACCAGGCGACCAATCGCTTCACATTGGGATGCCGCGCAACCGCCGGCTTTGCCCATGGTCGTAAAGAGTTCAAACAGCCCTTTGTCGTCCTCATTGATGGTAATGTAGAGGGGACCGCAGCCGGTTTCCATCTGGTAGGTAGAGCCGGTCAGGGCGCGCGGACGCTCCCGTTTACGTGAGGGTTTTCTGCTCTCCATGGGAATCGCGTCTTCAGGCTTTTTCTCCTCTTCCTTTTTGGCGACCGATAAAACCTGCATGTCGCGGGAGCCGTCACGGTAGATGGTTGCACCCTTGCAGCCCTGCTTGTAAGCCAGACGATAGACTGTGGAAACGTCGTCACGGGTGGCGTTACTGCAGAAGTTGACGGTTTTGGATACGGCGTTATCGGTGTGTCTCTGGAAGGCGGCCTGCATCAGCACATGATCTTCCGGGCTAATGTCGTGGGAGGTCACGAAGATCCGCCGGATATCTTCCGGGACGGCATCCATCTCTTGAACCGTGCCTTTTTCAGCGATTTCCTGCATCAGTGCTTTGCTGTAGAAACCGCGTTCTTTGGCCATCTTTTCGAACAGTGGGTGAACTTCGACCAGTTTGTTGTTGTCAAGAACCTGACGGACGTAGGAGACCGCAAAAAGGGGCTCTACGCCGCTGGAACAGTTGGCGATAATTGAAATGGTTCCGGTTGGTGCGATGGTCGTGCAGGTGGCATTACGGATCGGCTCTAAACCCGGCTTGTCATAGAGGCTCCCTTTGAAGTTCGGGAATTCTCCCCGTTCTGCAGCCAGTTCAATCGACATTTCGTGTGCTTTGTCGTTGATGAATTTCATGACCTTTTCGCCAAGGGCGATGGCTTCTTTACTGTTGTAAGGGATGCCGAGAAGGATCAACATGTCGGCCCAGCCCATGACGCCGAGGCCGATCTTGCGATTGGCACGGGTCATTTCGCTAATTTCCGGTAATGGGTACTTGTTGGCTTCGATAACGTTGTCAAGGAAACGGGTCGACAGTTTGACGGTGTCTTCCAACTTGGCCCAGTTCACATCGCCATCAATAACCATGTTCGCCAGGTTCAGGGAGCCGAGGTTGCAGGATTCAAACGGCAGCAACGGCTGCTCGCCGCAAGGATTGGTGCTTTCGATTTCACCGATGTGCGGAGTCGGGTTGTCGCGGTTGAGGCGGTCGAGGAAGATGATTCCCGGTTCGCCGTTGGTCCAGGCCATGTCAACGATCTGGTTGAAGACTTTGGTGGCATTGAGCTGCTTGACGACCTTGTCGGTGCGTGGATTGACGATATCGTAATCCTGCCCCTTTTCAACGGCGTCCATAAACGCTTCGGTGAGACCGACGGAGAGATTGAAATTGGTCAGCACCGTCTGGTCCCGTTTGGCCATGATGAAATCCATGATATCGGGATGGTCGATGCGTAAAATGCCCATATTGGCGCCGCGACGGGTGCCACCTTGTTTGATGGTTTCGGTGGCGGCATCAAAAACCCGCATAAAGGAGAGGGGGCCTGAGGAGACACCACTGGTGGACCGTACTTCATCGTTGGCCGGACGGATCCGCGTGAAGGAAAAGCCGGTTCCGCCGCCGCTTTTATGGATCAAGGCAGTATTTTTAATCGCCTCGAAAATGCTCTCCATCGAGTCATCGATCGGTAACACGAAACATGCGGAGAGTTGGCCAAGCTCACGACCGGCATTCATTAGGGTCGGGGAGTTGGGGAGAAAATCGAGCTTGGTCATCATCTGGTAATAGTCGTCCTCAAACGAGTTTTTCTTGCCTTTTAGTTTCGGTTCAGCCGCGTCGATGGTTTGCGCGACACGGCGAAACATATCGATCGGTGTTTCCGTCGGCTTTCCGTTGGAATCGCGTTTGAGGTAGCGTTTTGCCAAGACGGTCATGGCATTTATAGACAGGTTTACCAGTTCGGAATTTTTGCCTTTAGACATTTAACTCAGCCCTTTCGTGACCATTTTTACAGAAAATAATATGACGAGATCGGTATTCTATAAGCACAACATTTTGTAGCTCTAAAATATAGACCACTAGATATGGTGTATGTCAAGCAGCCAAGAATTAAAAATAACACTTCTCAACAGATGAAAAAAGTAACTTCTTTCAAGTTGAAAATTATCAGAAAATTGCATCTCCAGAAATGGAAATTTGCTGACCGGGTTGGTTTTGCCGTGGTGGGTAAAATTATCAAAGGGTTACGCTTGTGGATGCCTGGATATTTGGGTATTCTGCCGCAGACGGGCTGAGATCTTCCTGCTGTTTAGAATTGCAGCGTTGCCGGAATGACCCCATTTCGGCAACGCTTGTTATCGCATGTCGTTACTGAGCCGGTGGTTATTTATGCGAATGCAGGATTACCCGTTTCATCACCGGAGCCATAAAAAATAACCCCCAGTGTTTAAAACATGAAAGTGTGAGAATGCAGACACCGATCTATCTTGACAATGCGGCGACCAGTCATCCGAAGCCGGAGGAGGTTTACCGTGCTGTGAATCAAGTGATGCGTGCGGGTGCCAGTGCCGGCCGCGGTTCGTATCAGCAGGCCCTTTCTGCGGAACGCCTGGTTTTTGAAACCCGGGAAATATTGGCGGATTTTTTTGCTGTCAATGCATCGGACAGATTTGTCTTTACCCTGAATGCAACGGCAGCTATAAATCAGGCTCTTTTCGGCTTGTTAAAAGTCGGCGACCGGGTTGTGACAACCCGTCTTGAGCACAACTCAGTGACACGTCCGCTGCGTGCTTTACAGGATCGCGGGATTGTCGTTGAAAAAGTTCCGGCAGATCCTTTGACTGGAATTGTGAGTCCGGACGATCTGAAAAGTTGTTGTCTTGCCGCACCAACCCGTTTGCTGCTGGTGAACCATTGTTCGAATGTTTATGGCGCCTTACAGCCGATTGAGGAGTTAGGCCGTTGGTGTCGTGAGCAGGGTATTCTGTTCATGGTCGATGGTTCGCAGAGTGCCGGTTGCCTGCCGATAAATCTTCAGGCGTTAGACGTTGATCTGTTTGTCGCTCCCGGGCATAAAGGTTTATTGGGCCCTCAGGGGACCGGTTTCTTATATGTTGCCAAGGGATTGCAACTGACCCCTTTAATGTATGGCGGGACAGGTGGAAACTCACACTCAGATTTGCCACCGGTTGATTTGCCGGAACGCCTGGAGTGTGGGACTCTTAATCTGCCGGGGATTGCCGGGCTACAGGCGGCCGTGCAGTTTTTACAACGGATGGGTATAAATCAAGTTCGAGCCACTGAAAAGCAACTCGTAAAGAAAATTATTGATGGATTGAATTCTCTTGAGGCCGTGACTGTTTACGGCCCCGCCGATCTTGATCGACGCGGGTCGGCCATTTCGTCTAACATCAAAGGTTATGATCCGGCGGAGGTTGGTTTTCTCCTGGATCAAAGGAATGTGTGTGTCCGGGCCGGCCTGCATTGTGCCCCGGATGCTCATCGTACCATCGGCACCTATCCGCAGGGGACCATCAGGGTCAGCCCCGGCTTATTGACCACTGAAGCAGACATTGAGCAGTTTATCGCCCGGTTGGACGCCTTGCTTCGGCAAAAGTCTTGAAACGATAATTCACCTTTTCCGAAAGTAATTTGACATGAAAAATTACGTTCTTGATACCAATGTGTTACTGCACGATCCCCAGGCGATATACAAGTTTGAGGACAATACGGTGATTGTTCCTTTGACGGTTATCGAAGAGATTGACCGGTTTAAAAAGGAACAGAGTGAAACCGGCCGAAATGCTCGACAGATTTCGCGGGTGATTGACGGTTTTCGCCAGCAGGCCAAGCTGGTTGACGGGGTGCCTCTCGATCATGGCGGCACTTTTAAGGTGGCGATCTATCGTGAAGAGTTCCTCAACAATTTGCCTCCTGAGCTTCAGGTTGATCAGGGGGATAATCGCATTCTGGCCGTCGCCAAAGATCTGCAGGAAAACTCTCCAGTGGGATCGGTCATTTTTATTACCAAAGATATTAATCTGCGGATCAAAGCTGACACCATCGGCATGATTGCCGAGGATTATCAGAGCGACAAGATTTCCGTAGACAAGCTTTATACCGGAGCCACCAAATTGCTGGTCAGTCGTGAAGCGGTCGACCAGTTTTATGAAATGGGACACCTGGAACTTGAAGAAGAATTCAATGCCAATCAGGGAATCACGCTGATCGACGAAACTAACCCGTCGCATTCAGCAATCGGTCGTTATGATCTCATGAATCAACGTCTGACCAACCTGTTGAGAGTCCCGAAAGAAGGTGTCTGGGGAATTCATCCACGCAACCGTGAACAGCAGTTTGCTTTTGATTTATTGTTGAATGACGATGTGCAACTGGTTTCCCTGGTCGGCAAGGCGGGGACGGGTAAAACCCTGTTGGCCATTGCGGCGGGGCTGTTGAAAACCGCCGACGAAAGCGTTTATGGTCGCATGCTGGTCTCCAGGCCGGTCTTCCCCATGGGGCGTGATCTCGGTTTTCTGCCGGGGGATGTCGAAGAAAAACTGGCTCCCTGGATGCAGCCGATCTTCGATAATGTTGAACTGCTGCTATCGAGTGTCGATGAAGGAGGAAGACGCAAGCACGGCTATCGGGAGTTGATCGATATGGGCTTGATGGAGATTGAGCCGTTAACCTACATTCGTGGTCGCTCAATACCGCGTCAGTATATGATCGTGGATGAAGCGCAGAACCTGACGCCCCACGAAATCAAAACAATTATTACCCGGGCAGGAGAGGGAACCAAGATTGTCCTGACCGGCGATCCGTATCAGATCGATAACCCTTATGTTGATTCTGCCAGCAATGGTCTTATCTACGCCGTTGAGCGGTTGAAGGGACAAGAGATTGCCGGCCATATGACCCTGATGAAAGGGGAACGTTCGCCGTTGGCGGAACTGGCGGCGAACCTGCTGTAATCAAATGCTGATTTCCAGAGATATTTTATTTCATGCTTTTACTTGCGATAGAAAGTTCTTGTGACGAAACGGCCGTCGCTGTCGTGCGTGACGGTCGCGAAGTCCTTGCCAACCTGATCGCCTCACAGGTCGACCTGCATGCCGTCTATGGCGGCGTTGTGCCGGAACTGGCATCACGGCGACATTTGGAAACGATCAATCCGTTGACAGTAGAGGCTCTGTCTCAGGCTGGTGTCCGTCAAGAACAGCTTGAGGGGGTGGTTGTGACACGAGGGCCGGGCCTGGTTGGCGCTTTATTGGTCGGTGTTGCGTTTGCGAAGGCATTTGCGTATGCCTGTGGCATTCCGGTCATCGGTGTTCATCATATCGAAGGGCATATCCTGGCCATTCAATTGGAACAGCAGGTTGCGTTCCCTTTTCTAGCTTTGGCGGTTTCCGGCGGCCATACCCATCTGTTTCGGGTTGACGGAATCGGGCAATATCGATTGCTCGGCCGGACCGTTGATGATGCCGCCGGTGAAGCTTTTGATAAGGTCGCGAAAATGCTCGGCTTGTCTTATCCCGGTGGCCCGATCATTGATAAGTTAGCTCAGGGGGGCGATGATGGTGAGATTGTTTTCCCGCGGCCATTACTGAAAAAAGCGCATTGCGATTTCAGTTTCTCCGGGCTGAAGACAGCGGTGTTGAATCATCTGCAGCGGCTCAAGAAAAAACCGGATGAGCAGCAGGTCGCACAAATTGCGGCGGCTTTTCAGACGGCTGTTGTTGATGTTTTAACGCAGAAAACCTTACGGGCTGCTGAAGCAGAAGGTTTAAACCGGATCATCGTTGCCGGAGGTGTCGCCTGTAATAGCGGCTTGCGAAAACGTTTTTCCGAACTGGCAGTGAAAAATGAATTAGCGGTACATTTCCCGGCACCATTATTGTGTGCAGATAATGCAGCGATGCTGGCTGTCGCCGGTGATTATTACTTGAGGCAGGGTTTTTCTTCAGGCTTTGATCTCAATGCAGTTTCTAATTGGCCCTTGGAGCAGGTTGGGGTTTTTAATATTTAGGGGCCGGATTTATGTGGCGGCGTATCGGTTTTTTCAGACAATTCAAGCTGAACCTGATCCGTTTGATGAGAATTCAAGAGGAACCGGACGGTATTGCTCGCGGTATGGCTCTGGGGTTATTTATCGGTATGACGCCGACGTTTGGTGTGCAGATGATCCTGGCGCTGTTTTTTGCTTTTATCCTTTGCCAGAACAAAATTGCTGCATTGGTCGGTGTTTGGATTAGTAATCCCCTGACAGCTCCGGTGATTTATGGATTGGAATATGAAGTCGGCCGACTGGTGATGGGCTTGCCTCGTCCTGAGGCGCTTGTCGTGTTTAATTATGAGATGATCTGGGAGTTGGGAACGCAGGTTGCTTATCCTCTCTGCTTCGGTAGCCTGATTCTTGGTTTGCCGGTCGCGATCATCGGTTATGCTGTAACCTTGCATTTTATGCCGGTATTGCGACTGTGGAAAATCCCCCGCTGGCCGCGACCGTAGTAAAAGGTGATGGCGTCGCAAAAAGTCCGCCCTCCGGCGTTGCAGCGGTTTTTCAGGATCTCGACATACCATATGTATGCCTTCGCCCCTGAAAAACCACTACGCCTTGTAGGTCGAAATTTTTGCTTA
>JADFVC010000316.1 GCA_015222355.1 Chloroflexota bacterium
GCGAATAACCTCAAGGAAAGCGGATTTGAAGTTATCGTTGCAGAGTATCCTCAAGGTGGCGAAAACTGGAGCAAAGCAGAAAATGCCGGTCATACGGTCATGACAACCGCTGATGCCGTACAGGCTGCCGATATCATTATGACCCTGCTCCCTGATGAAATGCAGGCAGATATTTATCGTGAGCAGATTGCACCGAATCTCAAGCCGGGTAGTTATCTTGGCTTCGCGCACGGCTTCAATATTCACTATAATCAAATTGTGACCGCCGAAAATATCAATATCTTTATGGTTGCCCCAAAGGGTCCCGGCCACACGGTTCGTAACGAATATCTTCAGGGCGGTGGTGTGCCTTGTCTGATCGCCGTTGAGAAAGATCCGTCCGGTGATACCAAGGATATTGCCATGGCTTATGCCTGTGGCGTGGGTGGTGGTCGTTCCGGTATCATCGAAACGAGTTTCCGTGAAGAGACGGAAACCGATCTATTTGGAGAGCAGGTTGTCCTCTGTGGTGGTACGACCGCTCTGGTTCAGGCTGGTTTCGAGGTGCTTGTCGAAGCGGGTTATGCTCCGGAGATGGCCTATTTTGAGTGTTTGCATGAATTGAAGCTGATCGTTGATCTGCTTTATGAGGGCGGAATTGCCAACATGCGCTACTCGATCTCCAACACTGCGGAGTTCGGTGACTTCACCCGCGGACCCCGAATCATCACCGAAGAGACCAAAGACGAGATGCGCCAGATTTTGTCCGAGATCCAGAACGGTGAATTTGCCCGTGAATGGATCCTGGAGACGAAAGCGAATAAGCCGGTGCTGAATGCTCTGCGGCGTATCGGTGCGGAACATCCGATCGAAGAGGTTGGCGATCAGCTGCGTGGCATGATGAGCTGGATCGGCAAGAACAAGCTGGTCGATAAATCCAAAAATTAATTTTCAAAAACGTGCAGATGGGGGCAGTCGCTCTCATCTGCTTTTTTTAAAGGTCAACCGATATGCGCAATCAAAATCAGCCCGTGGTCAGCGAAGGTTATCCCTTTATTGCCCTGTTTGCGTTTTTGACTCTGCTCTTTGCATTGCTTGGCGGGGTCTTTCTGACCTTGCCGCCGCTGATTCTGACCCTGTTCACTATTTATTTTTTTCGTAACCCGGAACGGGTTATTCCCGATGGTGATGATCTGGTTGTCGCGCCTGCTGACGGTAAGATCATCTTTGTCGGTGACGTCGAAGAACCGCGTTATTTTCAGAACCGGGTGACCAAGGTCAGCATTTTCATGAATGTCTTCAACGTGCATGTCAACCGGGTTCCCTGTGATGGCAAAGTCGTTGAGATGTATTATCAGAAAGGGGCGTTTCTGAACGCTTCCCTCGATAAGGCTGCCGATTGCAATGAGCAGTCCGGGATGCTGCTCGAAACTGACAAAGGCCGGCGGATCCTCTTTGTGCAGATTGCCGGTTTGGTTGCCAGGCGGATTGTCACCTACCCGGTGATTGGTGATCTCCTGCAGCGTGGTAAGCGCTATGGACTGATCCGCTTCGGTTCGCGGGTCGATATCTACTTTCCGCAAGGGAGCGATGTTACGGTGACTCTCGGTGAGAAGACGGTTGCTGGAGAAACCGTGTTGGGGACATTGCCTTGACAGACGAATATTTACGCAGTGAGAAACGGGAGAATATCCGTAAAGGGGTTTATCTCCTGCCCAACCTGATCACCTCGGGGAGTATGTTTGCCGGGTTTTATGTCATCATCGCCTCAACTGACGGCAATTTTGTACGGGCAGCATGGTTTATCCTGTTGTCGGCAATTCTGGATGGTCTCGATGGTAAGGTCGCCCGGTTGACCGGAACGACCAGTAAGTTCGGCGTCGAACTTGATTCATTGGCCGATGTTATTGCCTTCGGGGTGGCTCCCGGAGTCTTGATGTACACTTGGGCGTTGAAACCTTTCGGTAAGCTTGGCTGGTTGGCGGCCTTTCTCTATGTTGTCTGCGGAGCCCTGCGTCTGGCACGCTTCAATGTGCAGGTGTCGACCGTGGAGTCGCGACGTTTCGTCGGTCTGCCGATCCCGGCAGCCGCCTGTATCGTAGCAACCTGTGTCCTGTTGTTCTACGAGTTGGGCGGAACCGGGACGATTAAAAAAATATCCGTGGTGATGCTGGTTTTTCTGCTGGCCTACCTGATGGTCAGCAACATCAAATATCTTTCGTTAAAAGACCCGGATCTGTTCAAACGTCGGCCGTTCAAGATTCTCGTTTTGGCGATTATTGTGTTAATTGTCATTGTCGCCAATCCGGAAATTATGTTGTTCATCATCGGTATGGTTTATCTGATCTCCGGTCCGGTCGCCCATTTACTCGAGCGTCGCAGGGCAAGTAGGGGTGACGAACAGATTGAGGGTGATTCCTAGTTTTTCTCGGCTGGATTGCGGTTGTGTAGAGAGAAGAACCGCAGCGATAAAACTTGCTGGGTAGAAAAGAACTTGACTTGGCCGGTCTTTTCCGGTTGAATTACGGGCCATACGAAAAGCGTTGAAGAGGAGTAGTAGGCGCTCAATTCCGTTTCAGAGAGCCGGCGGTTGCTGTGAGCCGGTACGGAAACACGCTGAACTCGCCTTGGAGCTGCAGGGATGAAGCCGAACCGGTTATTTTCTGCCGTGAGCCTGCGTGAAGGGATAATTAAGGGTTTCGTTCTAAGCGAGACCGAACCAGGGTGGTACCGCGAAGCTGAAAGCTCTCGCCCCTGTTACAGGGCGGGAGCTTTTTCTATTTTGCTCCTCATATTTCTGAAAGAATGACGAAAGGGGGTGGTTCTGTGTGGAATCTGACCTAAGTGACCTGCAACTTAAAACGGAATTATTCGAGATTAACTCAAACAAGAACTGCCCCGGTATTGACCGTCGGGCTTCAGAACAGACGAGGTAATAGCTATGAGTCAAAAAGAACAGATCATTATTTTTGATACCACTTTGCGTGATGGTGAGCAATCTCCCGGCGCGAGCATGAACATTGAGGAAAAGGTACGGATCGCCCACCAGTTGGAGCGGCTTAATGTCGATGTCATGGAAGCCGGTTTCCCGATCGCCTCTGATGGCGATTTTGAAGCGGTCAAGAAGATTGCCCAGACGATTAAGGGCCCACAGATCGCCGGACTTTCGCGAGCCAACAACATGGACATTGACCGCGCCTGGGAGGCATTGCAGTACGCCGGTGAGCGTGGCCGGATTCATACCTTCATCGCGACCAGCGACATCCATATGCAGCACAAGCTGAAGATGAGCGAACAGCAGGTGCTTGAAACCGCTATCGCTGCGGTCAAGCGGGCAGTCGGTTATACGCCTAACGTCGAGTTCTCGGCCGAGGACGCCGCCCGGACCCGGCTGCCGTTTTTGGCCCAGATTATTGAGGCGGTGATTGAGGCTGGTGCCACCACGGTCAATATTCCGGATACCGTTGGCTACACCATACCTTCGGAGTATTTCAACATCATCAGCTACCTGAAGGAGCATGTCAGTAACATCGATAAGGCGATCATCTCGGTGCACTGTCACAACGACCTTGGTCTCTCAGTGGCGAACTCGTTGGCTGCGGTGCAGGCCGGAGCCCGGCAGGTGGAATGTACCATCAACGGCATCGGTGAGCGGGCTGGCAACTGCTCGCTTGAAGAAGTTGTCATGGCCCTGCGTACCCGGCATGACATACTCCCATTTACCACCAACGTGGTGACGGAGCAGATTACCCCGTCGAGCAAACTGCTCACGACCATTACCGGTATTCAGGTGCAGCAGAATAAAGCCATTGTCGGTGCCAACGCCTTTGCTCACGAGGCTGGCATCCATCAGCATGGCATGTTGATGAACGCGGAGACTTACGAGATCATGACTCCGGAGTCGGTCGGTCTTAATGCCAACAAACTGGTCCTCGGCAAGCACTCTGGTCGTCACGCCTTTATCGATCGCCTCAAAGAGCTCGGTTATGATCTGAACAAGGAGGAAATCCAAAAGGCCTTTGTTCGTTTTAAGTCGCTGGCGGACATGAAGAAAGAGATTTTCGACGAGGATCTCGATGCCATCGTTGCCGATGAGGTTTTACGGGTCACCGAAACCTACAAGTTGTTGCAGATGAGCGTCAGCTCCGGCTCCTTTACCGCGCCGACGGCTACGGTTGAGATGGAAGTGAACGGTGAGGTGAAAAAAACTGCGATGATGGGGGATGGGCCGGTCGATGCGACCTTTAAGGCGATAAAAGAGTTGACCGGAAGTGAGGCCCCACTGCTCAATTTCTCCGTTGGCGCGATTACCGGCGGAACGGATGCGCAAGGTGAGTGCACCGTACGCCTGAGGTCTGCCGAAGGGCGTGAAGTCCTTGGCCAGGGAGCACACCCGGATATTATCGTCGCCAGTGCCAAGGCTTACATTAACGCACTCAATAAAATTGTCAGCATCGCCAAGCGGATGCAGGGCGATATTTGATTAAGGCTGTAAATAGCTAAATTGACGGGAGAACTTCATGGGTAAGACGCTAGCGGAAAAAATATTTGATGCTCATCTCAAGGATGAGCCATTCCCGGGAACCAAGGTGCTCAGCCTCGATCGGGTGCTTTGCCACGAAATTACCACTCCGGTGGCGATTGCCGATCTGGTTTGGCGAAATAAAGACCGGGTGTTCGATCGGGACAAACTCAAAGTGGTCATCGATCATGTCACCCCGTCCAAGGACAGCAAAACGGCAACCCAGGCGAAAATTCTCCGCGACTGGGCACGTCGCCATGAAATTCCTGATTTCTTCGATGTCGGACAAAATGGTGTCTGCCATGCGATTTTCCCGGAAAAGGGCTATATCCGTCCCGGATTTACGGTCATCATGGGTGACAGTCATACCTGCACCCATGGTGCTTTCGGGGCTTTTGCCGCCGGGGTCGGGACCACCGATCTGGAGGTCGGCATCCTCAAAGGAGTCTGTGCTTTTCGCGAACCGGCCTCCATCCGGGTCAACCTCAATGGTAGTTTGTCAAGGGGGGTCTTTGCCAAGGATGTTATTCTCTATGTCATCAGCCAACTCGGTGTGAACGGAGCCACGGATCGGGTCATCGAATTCCGTGGTCCGATTGTCGATGAGATGAGCATGGAAGCACGGATGACGCTCTGTAACATGGCGATTGAAGCAGGTGGAACTTCTGGCGTCTGCATGCCCGACATGACCACCGTGGAGTACCTCTGGCCATTCATTCAGGATGAGTTTGCCAGCAAAGAAGCAGCCCTGAAAGATTACAGTAAATGGATTTCTGACGCAGATGCCAGCTACGACAAGGTGCTCGATATCGATGTGTCGAACCTCGAACCGCAGGTGACCTTCGATTACAAGCCGGATTGTGTCAAGCCGGTCAGTGAAATGAGCGGTACCCCGGTCGATCAGATCTACATCGGCACCTGTACCAACGGCCGGATTGAAGATCTGCGTCAGGTTGCCGAAATCCTGAAAGGGAAAACTGTGGCCAGCTCGGTTCGTGGTATCGTTTCGCCGGCAACGCCGAAAATCTTCAAAGATGCCCTGGCTGAAGGGATTATCCAGATTTTCATGGATGCCGGCTTCTGTGTCACCAACCCGACCTGCGGTGCTTGTCTTGGTATGAGTAACGGTGTTCTCGCCGAAGGTGAGGTCTGTGCCTCGACCAGTAATCGGAATTTCAATGGCCGCATGGGCAAGGGTGGTATGGTTCATCTGATGAGCCCGGCAACTGCCGCAGCGACAGCGATCACCGGTGTCATCACCGACGCCAGAACCCTCTAAACGGATCAGGAGATAGAAGAATGCAGAAAAAATTTGGTGGATCGGCAATCTTTCTCGATCGGTCCGATATCAATACAGATGAGATCATCCCAGCCAAATACTTGACTGAGGTGACCAAAGAAGCGCTGACCCCGTACATTTTGGAGGATCTCACGTTGGCGGGCTTCGATCCCCAAGGTGAAGAGCTGAAAAATGCAACTGTGGTTGTTTCGCGGGAAAACTTCGGTTGTGGTTCCTCCCGTGAGCATGCCCCTTGGGTTTTCGAAGTCAACGATGTACATACCGTGATCGCTGAAAGCTATGCGCGGATCTTCCGGCAGAACATGTTCAATTGTGGGATGTTGGCAATTGAATTGCCGAAAGAGGCTATCGACCAGCTGATGGCCCTGCAGCAGAGTGGTAAGGTTGAAGTCGCGGTCGATCTCGATGGCCAGCAGATTACTGCAAAGGCCGGGAGTGAAAAGAAGCAGTTCTCTTTTGAAATCAGTCAGTTCGATAAAGCCCTGGTGAAGGCTGGCGGTTGGGTCGAGTTTGCGGATGTACGTTATTAACGATCCTGGATCAGAGCAATAGCGAAAAGCCGGAGGTGATCCCTCCGGCTTTTTTGTGGCCGGAAAAATGATTTGACAAGAAATGTCCTTCTTTCTATAGTTTAGCCGCTTTGTAGCCCTCCGTTACGTGGGGCTTTTGATGATTTTACAGGAGAGATTGAAATGGCATCGACATTTAAGGTTGCAGTTCTGCCCGGTGATGGGATCGGGCCTGAAGTTATGGTTGAAGCACTCAAAGTGCTGGATGCCATTGAAAAAAAATATGACGTATCTTTTGCGCGGACCATGGCGAATGTCGGTGGCGCCGGGATTGATAACGAAGGGAAGGCCCTGCCCGATAGCACGGTAGAAATCTGCAAGGCTGCTGATGCGATCCTCTTCGGGAGTGTCGGTGGTCCCAAGTGGGAAAGCCTGCCGCCGGATGAGCAGCCGGAGCGCGGTGCCCTGTTGCCGCTGCGGAAAATTTTCGGCCTGTTCTGCAACCTGCGCCCGGCAATCATCTTTCCGGCTCTGACCGGTGCGTCGAGTCTTAAAGAAAAAGTGATCGAAGGTGGTTTCGATCTGCTGGTCGTCCGTGAATTGACCGGTGGTATCTATTTTGCTTCGCCTAAAGGGATTGAGGGCGAAGGAGCAGAGCGAACCGGTTTCGATACCATGAAATATTCCGAAGCTGAAGTTGAGCGGATCAGTCACGTGGCTTTTGAGTCCGCCCGCAAGCGTGGCAAAAAGGTCTGTTCTATCGACAAAGCCAATGTTCTGTCGACTTCGGTGCTCTGGCGCGAAGTTGTTGAGCGGGTCGCCAAGCAGTATCCCGATATTGAACTGTCCCACATGTATGTCGATAATGCCGCCATGCAGTTGGTCCGCTGGCCGAAGCAGTTTGATGTGATGCTTTGCGGCAACATGTTCGGCGATATCATTTCCGACGAAGCCGCGATGCTGACCGGTTCTCTCGGGATGTTGCCGTCTGCTTCGTTGGCGGAAGGTTCTTTCGGTATGTACGAACCGTCTGGTGGCAGTGCTCCCGACATCGCCGGGCAGGGGATCGCCAACCCGATTGCCCAGATTCTCTCGGCATCGATGATGTTGCGCTATTCATTCGGCATGCTTGAAGCCGCTGAGGCCATCAATGCGGCAGTGGAAAAAACCCTCAATGATGGCTATCGCACCGGTGATATCTATCAGGGCCTCGCGGGTGAGAAAAAAGTGAATACCGCAGAAATCGGTGACGCGATTATTGCTCGGCTGTAACCGCCGGCAGTGGGTGACGATATTTAATTTTGCTACAGGGCAGGGGGTCGTATGGCCCCCTGTTGTTCTTTATGTCGCAGACACAGACCTTCAACCCTGGTGCTTATCGCACCGCTGACAGTTTCTTGCACCGTTTAGATCCACGTTTGAAGCTGCTGCTGTTGCTGGGATTGATGGTCTGTGTTTTTTCAGCGACGTCTCCACCCAGGTTGTTGCTGATTTTTCTGGGCTGGTTGGTTGCTGCCAGCTTTTGTCCGGGCGCACTTCATGACAGTTTTAAAGTCGTTCGCCTGATGCGTTGGTTATTCCTTTTCACCTTGCTGCTGCATCTGTTTTTTACTCCCGGGCGAACTTTGTTCGGCACCAGTTGGTTATCCTATGATGGCCTGCTGCGTGGCTTGTTGGTGGACAGTCAACTTCTTTTGGCGGTTTTATGCTCCTTGTTGCTGGCGTGGACGACGAAACCGGGTGACTTGGCTTGGGGGCTTGCCAAGCTATTGTCGCCGCTAGAATGTCTGAAAATCCCGGTTAAGGAGCTGGGTGGGTTGATACAATTAGTGCTCCATTTTTTTCCAATGATTCAAGAGGAAATTGCCGCCCTGAAAAAAGAAAAACAGGATGTTACATCCGGTTGGTTGACGAGGATAAGGGCGCTGACGGCAATGATTGAGCCACTTATTTTCCGTTTGGTCACGAGGGCTGATGACTTGGCTAAGGGTATCGCCGCTGGATCCGATCTCTTGCCTGCCGGCGATGTTGCTTTCACGAAAAAGTTGAAACGGATTGATCTGTTCTTGTTTGCTGCGGGCGTGTCGCTCATCCTCTTGTTGTGGGCGTTGTAGATGGCGAAAATCAAACTGACCCTCGAATACGATGGCACCCATTATGTCGGTTGGCAAGTCCAGCCGAACGGAGTCTCGGTACAGCAGCGGGTAGAATTAGCCCTGAAACAGTTGTTGGGCGAAACTGTACGTGTTCATTCCTCCGGGAGAACTGACGCTGGTGTGCACGCTTCGGGCATGGTCTGTCACCTGACGACCGAGCGTGATTTGCCGATGAGCGCTTGGCGCGAAGGGGTCAATAGGTTTTTGCCTGACAGTATTGCCGTGCGTACAGCAGAACCGGTTGCAGATGATTTTCACGCGCGATTTTCAGCGAAAGGGAAGCGTTATTGTTACACAATTTTGCAGGATGATGTACGCTCACCATTGCTGATGAGAACCAGTTGGCAAGTGCGCCAATCTCTGGATCTGTCTGCCATGCGGCGTGCGGCTGGTTTATTTGTCGGTGAGCATGATTTTGCCGCCTTTCGTACCAGCGGTTGTAGCGCAGAAACGACCTGCCGAAAAGTTTACTCCGTTGATTTATCGAGTACCGATCGATTGCTGCTCATCGATGTCAGCGGCTCCGGGTTTCTGAAAAATATGGTGCGGATGATGGTTGGAACCCTGGTCGAGATTGGGCGCGGCAAACGGCAGGTGACAGATATCTCAGAGCTGCTGTTGCGAAATCGGGATGTGGGCCCGTCTCTGACCGCACCTCCGCAAGGATTATGTCTGATGGAGGTCTGGTATTAAAGGATTTTCCGCGAGAGAATAATCAATTATTTGCTGTCGAATTCCCTTGACAGCCAGAGGGGACTCGGATAAATTTACCGCTTTGTGAGCCCCACAACCCCAAGACTGTTAAATCTGGAGAGGAACGCGATGAGTACTCAAGTCGCTAGAGAGCAGGATATCAAAAGAGGCTGGTTTGTCGTCGATCTGGAGGAAGTTGTCCTCGGTCGTGCGGCAACTGAAATTGCCCGTGTCCTGCGCGGCAAACATAAGCCAATCTATACCCCGAGCGTTGATACCGGCGATTTTGTCATTGTGTTGAATGCCGGCAAAGTCAAGCTGACCGGGAACAAGCTGGCCGATAAGAAATATTATCGCCACAGCGGTTATCCTGGCGGCATTCGTGAGATCAGTGCCGAAAAATTGTTGGCTAAGAAACCGGAAATGGTTCTTCAGTCAGCGGTTAAAGGGATGCTGCCCAAGAACAAGCTGGGTCGCAAAATGTTTAAAAAACTCAAGGTCTACGCCGGTGGTGAACATCCTCATGCCGCCCAGCAGCCTAAAGAAATGAAGATTTAGGAGATAGCTAGATGGCTGAGCAGAAATATTATGCAACAGGTAAAAGAAAAACTTCCATTGCCCGAGTCTGGATGAAGCCTGGTAGCGGTGAAATTACTGTTAACAAGCGTTCGTTGGATGAGTTCTTTGGCCGTGAAACCTCCAAGATGGTGGTACGCCAGCCACTGGAACTGACCGACAACCTTGGCAAGTTTGATGTTGTCGTCAACGTGAACGGTGGTGGTGCTTCCGGTCAGGCCGGAGCTATCAAACATGGGATTACCCGGGCCCTGCTGGAAGTCGATCCCGAGTTGCGTGCAGTCCTGAAGAAGGCTGGATTTGTTACGCGTGACAGCCGCATCAAGGAACGGAAAAAGTATGGACGCCGTGGCGCCCGTCGGAGCTTCCAGTTCTCCAAGCGTTAATACGATTACGACTGCTTTACAGTTTTGCCAGAAATCAAGAGAGGGAAGCCCGGTTGGGTTTCCCTCTTTTTTTATCAAGAGTCGACATTTGTGTCGTTGATCTGTATTATGCGTTGGAATAATCGAAGCTTAGAGCTTTTCTGGGAAAAATATTATATCCTGTTCATCCGGAAACTCCGGATGAACAGGATGAAGTTTCGTATGGGAAATGAGCAGTTTTTCGCGAGGTCAAGAAAATCAAGCGGTTACGCGGAGGCGTACATTGTAAGCCGCACAAGTGAGTGCGCTGATTGACGTCGAGATCGCGAAAAAAGGGCCGTTTCCGGACGGACACCATATAAAAGAGGGAGCCTATGCTCAAGGTTGCAGTTATCGGAGCCAGCGGATACACCGGGGTCGAGTTGCTCCGGCTGTTGGTTGGACACCCGGAAGTTGAGATCAGTTGTATTACTTCACGGCAGCATGAAGGTTTGCCGATCAATCAGGCATTCCCTTCTTTGAGCGGTTTTTGTGAGCTGGTTTGTGAAGCTCTTGACGTGACAGCGATTGCGCAGCGGGTTGATTTGGTCTTTACGGCATTGCCGCATAAGTCGGCAATGGAAGTGATCCCTGATTTTTTGGCGGCTGGCTGTAAGGTGGTGGATCTGTCAGCCGACTATCGTTTAAAGGATTGCTCTGTCTATGAGCAATGGTACCAGAAACATACCAGCCCTGACCTGCTGGCTGAGGCCGTTTATGGCCTCCCTGAACTGTTTCGCGAGCTGATCGGTTCCGCGCGCTTGGTGGCCAATCCTGGTTGTTATCCGACCAGCGTGATCCTGGGATTGGCACCGCTGTTAAAAAATGATCTTATTGATTTAACAACCCTGATTATCGACAGTAAGTCAGGGGCCAGTGGTGCCGGTCGGGGAGTGAAGCAGGGGAGTTTGTATTGCGAAGTCAACGAGGGTTTTAAGGCTTATGCTGTCGCCAGTCATCGGCACACTCCGGAAATAGAACAAACCCTGTCAATCTTGGCGGGAGCCGCCGTGCAGGTGAGTTTTACACCACATTTGTTGCCGATCAATCGTGGCATTCTTTCGACCATGTATGCTTCTTTGAAGGCGGCGAAATCGACAGCAGATTTGCTTGATATTTACCGGCAGGCTTATGCTGAGGAACCTTTTGTGCGGGTGATGCCGGGGAATGAGCTGCCGAATGTCGCTTATGTGCGGGGAACTAATTTTTGTGATGTCGGCTTGGTCAGTGATGAACGGACGGGTCGCGTTATCGTGACTTCAGCGATCGATAATCTGGTTAAGGGGGCGGCTGGGCAGGCAGTTCAGAATATGAACCTGCTGTATGGCTTTAAGGAACAGCTTGGCTTGGGGATTGTGCCACTTTTCCCCTAGTTTTCAGAGGCAATAGATCGTAATATATTTAGTTAGCTTATTCTTATTCGCCTGGGACCGGTCAAGGAGATCCGTATGCTGGAAAGCGGCCATTCTATTGCTGACTACCAGATTGTCAAGCCGCTCGCTGAAAATCAACTGTATGAGACTTATCGGGTCATTGGACCGCAAGCCGATGAAGTCAAATTATTGTTGATTGCCCCGGAAAAATTATCTGCCAAGAAGGCCTGGCAAGTATTCTTCGAACAGGCTGAAAAACTTGCCGGGCAGTCTTTCCCGGGGCTTTGTTCCCTGATTCAGGTGGAGACTGATGCTGAGCATCATTTCTGTGTCTATCCTTTCCCGCTTGGTGTACCGCTGGCAGGGAAATTGGCAGATGGTTTCACGGTCAAGCAATCGCTGGAATTGCTTCGGCAGTTGGCGGCAGCGTTAATCCCGGCCCATGCTGCTGGTTTATGGCATGGAAATATTTCACCGACAACTCTCTATATCTCCGGTGCTTCTGTGACACTGGATGACTTTGCTCTTTCCAGTCTGGTCAAACTCGATTTTTACTCTGGTGTTGATCCTCGCTACAGCAGCCCTGAGTTGGTGCGTGGTGAGCCATTAACTTGTGCCTCCGATCTTTATAGCCTGGGAATTGTTCTCTACCGGTTGTTAACCGGCAAAGTGCCTTTTGATCAGGACGACCCCTTTGCAACGGCCATGCTGCATGTCCATGGACAGGTGTCGCCGCTACCTGAACATATGACACTTTTGCAGCCAGTGATCGATGGGCTGTTGACACCGCTTCCCGCAAAGCGCTTGAGTGCCGAAGAATTGTTTCAGCAGATCGATCAGCTGTTGGTACTGCCTGAAATCGATCAACTGTTGGTACTGCCTGAAATCGATCAACTGAGCAGTTGTGTCAAGCCTGTTGAAGAGTGTCCGGAGACTGAATCCATCGTCCCGGAAACACCCTCAAGAATGGAAACGCTGATGTCACATGATGACATGGCATCGCGTATTGAAAAACGTCTGCAAGACCGTGCAGAAACGCTTAATAATAGCGGCGAGCTAACAGCTGATGCGAAACGGGCAGGTTCTGCCAGATTGACATCGATCGGACAGCAACATTATCGGAACGCTCAAACCATGAAACAATCGCAATATCGTCAAAAAGCGCCAGTTGGAAGATTTGTGCTGTTGATTGCTCTGGGGGTCATCCTCGGTGCCGTTCTTTATTTCGTTTTTTTCGGCCGGCAGTCACCTCAGAAACAACTCACTAACGATCTGCCGGTTCAGTTGGTCGCAGGTCTCAGCTTGGGCAGTCAGCAATTCTCCACAGGTGATATCTCCGGAGCGGAGAAAACCTTCCTTGTTTTGATTGAGAATTATTCTTTTTATCCGCAACCCTACAATAATCTGGCAGCAGTCTATGCTTTTCAGGGAAATCTGGAAAATTCCAGGACTTTTTTGGAAAAGGCTCTGGCTACAGATGACGCTTATGTCACTGTGTATCGTAATCTCGGCACTGTATATTCGGAGATGGCGCGTGATTCTTACGGGCGGGCATTGCAATTGGAGAATAACCGGCAGAACGTTGCCCTGCGGATGTTCATGAATGGTGAAATGCAGCAGACCGTTTCTGTCGCTCAACGACCACCCGTGGTAAAATTTGAACAGCCGGAAACCCCTGTTGTTGCCGCCAGTGAAAATGTCTCAGCCTTTAAAGAGCCGGAAACGCTGCAAAGAGGAGAAGCTCAGCCTGCTGCCGAACCGGTCGTGGCAATTGACCCAGGGGCGGAAAAGACCATCAGCAAGGAAGACGCCGCTGCTGAGCTGGTATTGGAGGTGGTTCTGGAACCACAACCTGAATCGGCAGGAGATTTCCTGTTACGCTGGGCTGCTGCCTGGTCAGCTCAGGATGTGGAAAGTTATTTGTCTTTTTATGCTGATGAGTTTACCCCGGCCGCTGACGGGAGTCGCGAGGATTGGGCCGCGCAGCGGCGACGCCGTTTAGTGCGACCGAAGAAAATAGAGGTTTCCCTGGAGGATTTCTCACTTGTGCGGCAAGCAGACGGTCTGCTGCAGATCGAGGTGACCCAGAGTTATCGAAGTGATCGTTACGCAGACCGGACGAGAAAGCTTTTTGATCTGCAGTTGGCAGAAAACAACTGGGGGATCATTCGTGAACGTTCTCTGGGGAGAGTACGTTGATGGCAAAGCGTTTCACTGTCACAGCCCTGATTTTGGTTCTCCTTGGTTTTACCGTGGTCAAGGTCGGTGCGCTTTGGTCACAGAAGCAGGACGGTATTTCGGCAGCGCTATTCCAAATCACCCCGGAAGCTGTTTCTGCCCCCGATCCTGAACGGATCAATTCTCTTGATCCACAGCAGCGTTTCATGTTTGATCGGTTGATAAATCGTTTAGAGCGTAACGCCAGTGATTATGAGGCCAGTCTGTTAAAGGCTTTACTGCTGTTTCAAAATGGACGCCTGAACTCTGCCATCAAGGAGTTGCAGGATTTAACCCGGCGCGTGCCCAAATTTCAGCTGGCCCACTTGATTCTCGGTGATCTTCTGTTGGCCAGATTTGATCAGGTTGATTCGATTGGTGCCAGTTCCTTACTACAGAAGATCAGTTCCGGTGACCAGATTAATCACATTGAACAGCTGCGTCGTGAAGCCCGTGCCCGTTTGACAGGCTATCTCTCCCTGTTCAACGATGTAGAAGTGCCTCAGGCACTTTTGAGTTTAAGTCGTGACACTGAATATGCGTTGGTTATTGATAAGAGCAAAAATCGGCTTTATGTTTATCGAAATCTCGGTCCCGGCCTGCCGCCGGAACTGGTTGATGATTTTTACATTGTCCTCGGTAAAAAAACCGGAGATAAATATCGTGAAGGAGATTTGCGGACTCCCAATGGTGTCTATTTTGTCACTAGTTATCTCCCGGATGAAAAATTGCCACCTCTCTATGGCAGTGGTGCTTTCCCGGTGAATTATCCAAATGAACTGGATCGGCGCTTGCGGAAAACCGGGAACGGTATCTGGCTTCATGGTACGGATAAATCGCTTTATAGCCGTCCGCCTCTTGACAGTGAAGGATGCGTTGTCCTGACCAATGAAGAGTTCAGCCGAATTGCTCGGTACATTGAAATCGGACGGACCCCGATGGTGATCAGTGAAGAAGTTCAATGGAGTGCCAGCCGGGACTGGCTCGATATGAATATTGAAATTCAGGCAACCCTGGAACGTTGGCGGCAAAGTTGGGAAAATGCTGATCTCGAAAACTATCTGAAAATGTATGACGTCGGCTTTTGGGCCCGGGGGCATGATCGCGAAAGTTGGCAGAACTATAAGAAACAGGTTTTTGCCGGGAAAACTTATCAGAAAATTGATCTGAGCGATATTTCCTTGCTCGGTTACCCACGGGGCGCTGACAGTCGGTCGATGGTTGTTGCAAACTTCCGGCAGCACTATCGCTCAAATAATTACAATGGTGAGATGAAAAAGCGTCTTTATATGGTCAAAGAGGCCGGAGCCTGGAAGGTTCTCTATGAAGGGCGTCAATGAAAATGCCCTTGGAGGTTAAACAAAAATGAGCCGTAGCCTGTCGATTGCTGTCCTTTTAATTGTCCTTCTGCCTTTCTCAAGCAGCTTTGCCGCAAACCTTATCGTCCGTGGTGATGGAACAGTTCTCGACCAGCGCTCCGGACTGATCTGGCAGCAGGGAACTTCAGGGCAACTGCCCTGGCTGGAGGCGGTACGCTATTGTAATCAACTGGAGCTTGCCGGGTCCCGTAGCTGGCGTTTGCCGTTCAAGGATGAATTGAAAACCCTGCTTCTGGTCACGGGTTCAGGTGAACAGCTCGATACCAGAATTTTCTCAGAGCTTCAGGCGGAAGTTTTCTGGTCTTTAAGCCGTGAGGAATTACAGCCGGATCAGGTTTGGGGGGTTAGTTTTGCCGATGGTCGGGATTATCTGTTTGATCGCAGTCATTTTAATTTTCAAGCTCGCTGCATGATTGAAACTCCGGAAGCTGTTTACCTGCCATTGCTTAACAAGTGGTGTGAGGCTTGGTCCAAACAGGATGTTGATGCTTATCTTGATTGTTATGGGCAACAATTTACCCCGGAAAGGGGGGTCAGCCGTGTCACCTGGGCCAAGCAACGCAGGGAACGGGTGTTGCGACCCAAAGCTTTGCAGGTGGAGATAGCCTATATCAAGGTCGTATCGGAAAAGGGCGGTCGGGCAGAAATTATGTTTCGGCAGACTTATCGATCCGCTAGCTACCGTGATCAGGTCATGAAAATTCTGACCCTGGGTTTGGAACGGGGAAATCTGGTGATTGTCGGTGAGCGGACGATATCAAAAATCAAATAATGCTGGCGTCGCAAAAAGTCCGCCCTCCGGCGTTGCAGCAGTTTTTCAGGATCTTGACATACCATATGTATGCCTTCGCCCCTGAAAAACCACTACGCCTTGTAGGTCGAAATTTTTGCTTA
>JADFVC010000317.1 GCA_015222355.1 Chloroflexota bacterium
CCAAATATGTGTCGGTGAAAGAAGCAGTCTTCCCGTTCATCAAATTCCCCAATGTGGATACCCTGCTTGGACCGGAAATGAAGTCGACCGGCGAAGTTATGGGGATCGACTATGATTTTGGCAAGGCCTTCGCCAAGGCCCAACTCGGTGCCGGGGTCAAACTCCCCAGAGCAGGAAAAATTTTTGTCAGCGTCAAAGATTCGGACAAGCGGCACATCCTAGAGCCGATACGAAAACTGATAGCAGCCGGGTTTACCGTGGCCGCGACGTCCGGTACTGCGGCATACCTGAATCAGAACGGCGTCGAGGCAGAATGTGTCAACAAGGTTAAAGAGGGCCGACCTCACTGCGTTGATGCCATCAAAAGCAGAGAGATCTGCATGGTCTTCAATACCACGCTTGGGGCACAGTCTGTTGCGGATTCCTATTCCATCCGTCGGTCAGCGCTGATGCATGAAATTGCCTATTTTACCACCGTGGCGGGTATTCACGCCGTCACAAGTGGAATTTTGGCTATATTGAGAGAAACTCTTGACGTCAATCCGCTGCAAGAGTATTATTCTTGCGCGTAAGCAGTCTCTGAAAACGTTTAAACAACCAGCTGGGCGGGTTTTCCCGCCCGCTGTTTTTTTTTGGGAGTCAGAAATATGAGTGGATCGGTTCCAATGACTGAAGAGGGACATCAGTGCCTTCAGGAAGAATTGAAACAGCTGATTCGGGTCGAAAGACCAAAGGTTGTCCAGGATATTGCTGAAGCACGCAGTCACGGTGATTTATCAGAAAATGCCGAATACGACGCTGCCAAAGATCGGCAGGGTTTCGTTGAAGGACGTATTCAGGAACTGGGCGACAAGATTGCTCGGGCCCAAGTGATCAACCCCGCCGAAATCAACAGTGAGAAAATTGTCTTTGGCGCCAAGGTGACACTTTTTGACATCGATACGGAAAAAGAAGTCAGCTATCAAATCGTCGGTGAAGATGAAGCCGACATCAAAATCGGTAAGATTTCGATCACCTCACCCGTCGGCAAAGCACTGATTGGGCACTCAGTCGATGAGGAGGTCAAGATTAACGTGCCTTCCGGAGTGCGTGTTTACGAAATCACCGATATTGAATACAGTTAGCACCTCTTCGGAGTTGCCGGAAGGATACGATGAAGTTTTCACGGGGCAATGTCATTGGCATTGCCCCGTTTTTCTTGCATTTTTTCGATTCATCTGTGACAATCCCCCATACTCAAAAGGCCCATTTTAAATAAATTCAAGCACTTGGAGATGTCAATGAGCCAGAAAATCACCAAAGAGATGACCTTCCATCAGGTTCTGCAGATGAGCCCTGAAGTTGCCACGGTTCTTGGCCGATTCAACCTGGGCTGTGTTGGTTGCATGGGGGCGATGAGTGAATCGATTGAGCAGGGAGCAAAGGTTCATGGTCTGGATGTAGACGAGATTATTACGGCATTGAACGCTATTTTTAAAGACTGAGCCGGGCAGATGCCCCCGAGTATCTCAGTCGGTGACACGTCCGCGTTGCACCATCCCCTCGACAGCATTTGTGGTGTAGGCCCGCGGATGCTGTCAAAACTTACCAAGCTCGGTCTGCAAACGATTGAAGATGCGCTGTATCACCTCCCGTTACGCTATGAAGACCGCCGGACTCTGAAACCGATCGCCCGCTTAACTGCCGGGCAGCAAGAGGTTTTCATCGGCAAGGTGCTGGCGGCAGGGGAGGCCCAGACATCACGTCAACGGCGGCGGATTTATGAAGTCATCGTCGGAGACAGTAGTGGCCAGATTTCACTGAAATGGTTCCGTTACCCCAAGGGCTGGTTACAGAAACGTTTCCCGGTCGGACAACAGGCAATCATCATCGGCGAAATCAAACGCTTCGGCAGTCTCCGCGAAGTTCACCATCCCGATTCTGAATTACTCCCCGAAGGTGCAGATCCCCTTGAATATTTGCAAAAAGATCCAGTCAATTTTGGCAGAATTTTACCAGTCTATCCCTTAACCGAAGGGCTCAGTCAGAAACAGGCGCGAAAAATATGGTATCCGCTGGTGCAGCAGCATGCCGCAGATCTGCGGTCGACGCTACCGGCTGAGATCTTAAAACGACTGCAGTTACTGCCACTGGCCGAGGCGCTGCGGGGTGCTCACTGGCCGGCAAAAGAGGCCTCGCTCGAGCAGCTCCAGCAGGGGCGGGATCGCTGTCGTAAGTCGCTGGTTTTCGATGAATTTTTCTTTCTGGAGCTGGGTTTGCTGTTGAAACGGCAGGGGGTTCAACTGGAAGAGGGTTTTGCCTTTAAGGTCGAACACCGCTACACCATCCCGCTCAACAAAATGCTCCCCTTTAAGCTGACCGACGCCCAACGCCGGGTGCTGGGCGAAATCAAGCGTGACATGATGGCCCCACACCCGATGAACCGTCTGCTGCAGGGAGATGTCGGCAGCGGCAAGACCTTGGTGGCGTTGATGTCGGCGCTGATCGCGATCGAAAATGACACCCAGGTGGCGATTGTTGCGCCGACGGAGATTCTCGCCGAACAGCACTTTTCAACCTTTCATAACTGGTTGGAGCAGTTGGGACTGAAATCGTTAATCCTGCAAGGGAGTATGAAGAGTTCTGAGAAAAAAGCGGCCCTGGAGAAAATTGCCGCAGGAGAGGTCGACCTGGTGGTCGGTACCCATGCGATTTTACAGGAAGGGGTTGAATTCAAACACCTCGGCCTGGGGATTGTCGATGAACAGCACCGCTTCGGGGTGAAACAGCGCAGTATCCTCAAGCACAAGGGCACCAACCCGGACATCCTGGTGATGACCGCAACGCCGATTCCCCGTACCCTGTCCCTGACCCTTTATGGCGACCTTTCCGTCTCGGTCATCGACCAATTACCGCCTGGACGCAAACCGGTGACAACCCAGCTCTACACGGGAAAACAGCGGGCCAGAGCCTATGCGCAGATCCGTCAGGAACTGGAGCAGGGGAGACAGGCCTACATTGTTTATCCGCTGGTGGAAGAATCGGAAAAATCAGACCTGCAGGCCGCCACCGAGGCGGCAACTTATCTGGCTGATGAGGTTTTTCCGCAGGCCCGGATCGGTCTGCTGCACGGGCGGATGAAAGCGGCGGAAAAAGATTTAGTAATGACTGCGTTTCGCCGCAACGAGCTTGATCTGCTGGTGGCGACAACCGTCATCGAGGTCGGTGTTGATGTGCCGAATGCGACAGTGATGATGATCGAGCATGCGGATCGTTTCGGCCTGGCGCAGTTGCACCAGTTGCGCGGCCGGGTCGGACGTGGTGCCGAAAAAAGCTACTGCCTGCTGGTGCCATCGGACAACTACAGTGCCGATGCCGGAAGGCGTTTGCAGGTGATGGTCGAAACCGAAGACGGATTTCGCATTGCTGAGGCCGATCTGGAAATTCGCGGACCGGGCGAATTTCTCGGCACCAAGCAGGCCGGTCTGCCCGATTTTCGCGTCGCCAATCTTTTGCGTGATGCCGGCCTGCTGGAAACAGCTCGTCAGGAAGCTCTTGAATATATTGAGAAAACGGATATGTTGAATGATCCGTCCGCCGCAGAAGTCAA
>JADFVC010000318.1 GCA_015222355.1 Chloroflexota bacterium
CTGCACGGTTGCTTGTGCGGCGTAGACAGCTACGCCTCCGCACAACCGCTTGATTTCCTTGACCTTGAGAAAAATTGCTCGTTTCCCATATGAAAACTTGCAACGCACCCATCCGGAGTTTCCGGATGGGAACAAGCTATATAGGCCACAAATAGCCATGATTGCCGGACTTTGAGCGGACTCCTCCCTTGCTTTATGAATGATTCGTCTCAACAAGCAGTTTTTATGGTTTATTGAGTGGATTTCCGGGGTGGAACAAATTCGTCCTACCTTTAATGGTAAAAAATCTTGCTTATTATCACGAACTGCTGGTAGCTTACCGCAAAATATGAAGAGAACTTATCCCATTGATAAATTCTATGTATTACAAAATAAAAATTCTCAGTATCGCTGTATTGCTTCTGGCTCTCATCTTCGGCGGAGGGGCTCCACAGGTTACATTTGCCGGCGACATTAAGACAGCGACGGAGGAACCTCAGCCGTCTTTACAAATGCCCGTCATGCCTACGGTGACAGTAGAAGCAAGCCGACTCATCTCACCATCCAACAGCGTCGTCATTGACAAGAAGAAAATTGAAGTATTACCAAGAAGCAACGCCAACCTGACAGAACTACTGAAAACGGTTCCAGGGATTCAGTTTTCGGAAAGTACTGACAATTCAAGAACCGGTGGTGAGATCCGCCCTCCTGAAATTTCTATCTCGGGGGGCAGAACATCCGAAAATAGTTATATTTTCGATGGTGCAAGCAACAACAGCCTGTTGGATCCGGATTTCACCAATTACCACAATGCAAACAACCTGCCCGGCCATTCACAAAGATTATTCCTCCTTGATCACCTTGTCGAAGATGTCACCGTGCTGCGGGGAAATATTCCTGCCCGTTACGGAAGCTTTACCGGGGGCGTGGTCGAAGTCAACAGCATTAACCCGGATACCGAGTTCAAAGGAGAAATTTCGTACCGTACAACGCGAAGCGATTGGGGTCAGTTCTACATCGACCCGGAAAAGGAGGAAGACTTTTACAACTCGATCAGCGCAGATGATCAACCCAGCTTCGTCAAGCATCAAACAAGCATGACCCTACATATTCCTTTGAATGAGACAATGGGGTTACTTCTGGATTATTCGAGAATCGAATCCTCGATTCCAATCAGCGCATTTGAACAAAAAAAAGTACAACGCCGCCGGAACGAGAATTTTTTCCTGAAATACCTTGTCACACCTCAGACTGGAACAGAAATCCGCCTGTCAACAACCTATGCCCCCTACCAGGGGGATTATAACCTCTCCAAAACCCTCGACAGCAACTACACACTCATCGGGGGTGGTTTTAAAATAGATGCAGGGCTGAATCACCGAACGGAAATCGGGCAACTTGAGTTCAATATGAATTTCCAGACAAGTCAAAACAGCCGTGAAGCTCCTAACAATTGGTATAGCTGGAGAGCAACACCGAGTAAAGACTGGGGCACACCTGCAGCTGTAAGTATGGAAGGGGGCTTTGGTGATTTGGAAAAACTGGAAAGCTCTGTCGGAACAAATTTACATTTGACTCTCAATGAACTGAAATCCGGGCCCGTAAAACATACAATCGGTTTCGGAACCGAGTTGAGCTACACGCAGGCAACGTTTGATCGCACTGAAGAATATACGCAGTATGTCGCCCGCCTTGCCGATGGCTCCAGAAGTTATTATCCGGTATTGCCCTGTCCGCCCGGAGATACCCTGTGCATCGAGGGTGAGCAGTTTATGTATTATAAAAACACCCGACCTGTCAACGAGGCCCATGCAGGTATTTTTAATTTTCAGACTTACGTAGAGGATCAATTATCCATCAACCGATTAAGCCTGAGACCGGGACTGCGCGTTTCGTACGAAAACTATCAAAAAAACCTGAACTTCGCCCCCAGAATTGCCGCCTCTTACGATGTTTTCGGCAACCACAAGACGATCTTGATCAGCGGCTATAACAGATACTACGGGGTCAATCTGCTGGCACTGGAGCTTGAAAGCAAACAAGCTAATATCATTAAAGCGTGCCGTGGCGAAATAAAAGAAAGGGTTTCATCGGTCACTGGCGCAGTAACCTATTCATGTGACACGAAAACCGTCGATCCGAAGCACGACTGGACAATTATCCCCAAATCTACTTTTAGTGCGAGTCGGGTAAGTGATTTGAAAACGCCCTATTCCGATGAATTTACCCTGGGCATCCAGCAATCGCTGTTGGGTGGCCGGCTGGAATTGCTGTACATCGACCGCGAATACAAAGATCAGATTGTTTCGGTCATTCTGGATAAGGATGAAGACGGCTACATCTATAAAGAATGGCGCAACTCAGGACGCCGCACCCACGAAGAAGTCAGCCTCAGCTGGCAAAGAAGTTGGAAAAAACATTTTTTATCGCTGAATGTCACGTGGGAAGAAACCAAAAGCAATAGCAGCAGTTATACGGATACATTTGATGAGCATCAAATTGATGATGAACCGGATGAACTGGATTTGCCGGTATGGTATGACGGAAAACTTACCGACAGAAGTCAGGTGCCGATCAATGATTATAACCGGCCCTACAAAGCCAGCTTGGTTTATTCGGTAAACCTTCCTTTCAAGCTGTCGTTTACAAACACAACCAACTTAAGGAGCCGCTACCGAGTGGTGGACAGAATAACTTCCGGAGAGGTAGAGATGCCGGATGGTTCGATGGTCAATGTAGGAAGTCTGGACAATGACTACTACGACAAGGTCACAAAACCCAGTGCGCTGACTTTTGATTGGAAGGTCGCCTGGCAAAGTCCTGAATGGCATGGCAACAGTGCTGAAATCACTCTCGATATACTCAATGTTTTCAATCGCAGAGTAGAAATAGGCACAGCGGACGGAGAATATTTACTCGGCCGCCAGTACTGGGCAGGGCTGACCTACAAATTCTAAACCTTACCGGTAACGCAACACCCCATCCAAAGAAACCGTAGTTTTTCGATTGCTCACCTGAAGGCTGTAGCGTCCCGGAAAGACGGGCGAAGGCAAGGTCACTTGCAACTGCTCTGCGGAAATAAAATCAACCTCTTTAAGTTGTTCGGGGACCGGGACTGCCGTCATCCCCATATCCCCATTTGCCAGATAGAGCAGCCCATCGACCAGGGCAATCCCTTTGGCCAGACCGTGCAATTCCATACTGCTGACCAACACCGGGGCCTTCAAGTCACTGACATCGACAAAAAATAAACCACCATAACGGCAGGAAACATAGACACTCGGGCCATCCACCAGCAGACCCATCGCAATTCCCGGAAGATCAATCGCACTGAGAATACGTGGTGAGCATGGGTTTCTCACATCGACAACCAACAGACCTCCTCGCCCATTGGCGACAAAGGCGACATTGTTAACAACCTGTACAGCTAATGCTTCAGCAAACCTGCCGATGGGGAACGGCTGTTTCACCTGGCTGAGCAATTGTAGTTTACCCTGTTCCGAAATACGAAAAATCTGCAGGCCCTTCTGTAATCCGGCAACATAGATCAGGCCGTCAGCTGCAGTCACACCCATGGTATGAATATTCGTTATCCTGTCCAAAACTGCCGGCTCGGCATAATCGGAGATATCGATCAATGCTACCCCCCCGGCACCTGAAGCAGAAACCAGGTAATGGTCGATAACGGCAAGAGAAAGCGGTCTTTCCAGGTCTGGCCAGGCAGCGAGTAACTGAGGATGGCCGGGGTCGGTGATATCCAGAACTTCAGCGCCGGCAGCTGTTTTTGCGACAAAAAGGTGATTCTCATCCACAGCAAATAAAGCGGTCCTGTCAGCTCCCAAACGGACAAGCTTTTTCTCATAATCCTGCAAATCAAGCAGATACATTCCGCCGGAATGATCAGCGATATACATCCAGTGGCCTCTGATAAAAATGTCATTGACAAACTTCGGCGTGCGTATCGATGCGATGACCTGTCTCGGCAAAACTGCCTGGCGTTTGATGACTTTCAGCCAGCCATTGGTTGCGGCAACATAGAGATAGCCCTTACTCTCGACCATCGCCCGCGGGGTGCTGCCGACACTGACATACCCCCAGGTGTTCGGGGTATGCCATTGATTATCGGCGATTTGATATATCCCACTGCGCCCGTCTGCGACATAGACAGTTTCCCCACTGAAAAAGAGTTTCCACGGGAAAACTGCCTGAGACTCCTGTATCAGGACAGGGCATGCAGGCTCTTTCAGATCGTAGACAGAAACTTTACCTTGCTCAAGGACATAAAGTTTTCCCTGGAAAACCTTTGCGTCCCTGGCCGTCCGTCCAGCCGACAATTGGCCGGCATGAACCGGGCTGCCGGGAGCATCCAGACGATAAATCTGGACACCTCCTCCCCGGGTTGCCAAATAGACGAAATTTTCATAAGTCGAGATTCCCGTGACAAAAAATCCGGAGCCGAACGTTGCCACGGGCTGCATCCCCGAGGCATCGCTGAGATCGTAAACAAAACCGCCCGCTTTGCCACCTGCAACATAGAGAAAACCATCAACAACCCTGCTTTCAATTGCCGGAGCCGGCATATAGATATTTTTGACGTGGCGTAAACGCTGATCAGCAAGCTCGTAAATTCTCACCCCTTGCGTACCACAACTCAAATAAAGTTTTTCTCCGTTTTTTTCGATATCGAGCACGGTCGCATGTGAAACAGGCCGGGATAAAAATACCGGTTTGAGTGGATTGGAGATATCAAATAACCGCAACCCCTCGGAAGTACTTGCGAGATACAAGATATCTCCAACGATCAGCATATCGTTGGTAATCCCGTCTAAGGGGAAAGAGCCGATAATGGCCTCCTGATTATTCACGTCCATGCGCACACTGACCCGGGTCTGTTCATCAAAACCGTGGCCCTGCAACCGCAGGTCAACAGTTTCACCGAGAGGCAATTCACGGACAGGCAAGGGTTTTACAAGTAAAGCGTTTTGGCTTTTGGCGTGCGAAAAGAAAAGCTGACCGGCCCAGCCGAGAAGAAAAACATAACCACCCAGAAGAATTGCCAGACCGAAAACAACAGTCCGCCGATTCATGAGCCGACTCCGTTGAAGGAACTTTTGTCCATTTCAGTCAACAGTGAGGCCCCGGAGGAGGAGTTCAACAGTTCGAGTAATTTTTCTCTTTTAAAAGGCTTCTCCAGCAAGGCACTGGTGAGAGAGTCGAAACCAGCGATATTTTCCGCTTTGGAATGCACAACGATCAACCCTGTTTCTGCAGGCAGTTTACGGCAGCAATCAACGAGCGGCATAAGGGGCAAAGTTGCGACGTCAACGATAACCGTCGCGAAGCGCTTCTGTTTCAGGCACAGCGCAAATTGCTCAATATTTTCCACGGCATCGACGTTGATCGGCAGATCGAGCAGCAGCAGTTTGACCAGTTCCCGGTCGGCAACTCCAGACGACAGCAGCAAAAGCGACAAAGAGTTTTCTTTGCGGTTACCGGCGACCGCCCTGCCCTTTTCTATCGATTCCTTTTCTACCAGGTGAAGTTCGTGCCAACTCTGGCAGAGAGCCGTATGCAGCCCTGTCCACCCAACCGGCAGGTAAAGTTTATATTCTGATTTTTCCAAAGCAACTGACTGCGTGCGCTCAAGCAACAGGAACCGACGCGACAAATGAGGGGAACTGATTTCGCGTACAGCCTGATATAACGGCTGTCCATCGGGAAGAGTCGTCGCCCCCGAGAGGATAAGCAGGGGAAAGCCCTTTCCGGTTCGGACAGCGGTCGTAATTTGATACCAGGCATCGACCGGAGAAGAACTGGTCCTCACGGAAAACCCCATTTCAGTCAACCGGTCGAAAAGAATTCCCCGACATTCTGCATCATCAACATGCAGCAGCAGGGACTGTTGAGCCAGCTGATCGGGAAGTTCAAACTTCGCCGGGGCAACACTCGGCAGGTTCAAAACAACCTGAAAACTGCTCCCATGACCGGGGGAGCTGTCCAAACTGATGGAACCCCCAAGCAACTCAACAAGTTGTTGAACAATGGCTAAACCGAGGCCAGTCCCCTGATGCTGGCGCGTATCCGTACCGTCGGCCTGATAAAATGCCGAGAACACCTGCTCTTGAGATTTTTCATCCATACCGATCCCGCTATCGACAACGTCAATCGTATAACGGTCAAGGCCCTGCAATCCCGGTTCACACCGCAGGTTAATGCGGACCGATCCCCGTTCGGTAAACTTGATGGCATTGCCCAGCAGGTTCAGCAGAATCTGCCGAATACGCGGTTCGTCAGTCTTAACCTTGCCGGTCGCCGCCCGTGAGATATCACTGTAAAGTGCCAATCCCTTGGCCACAGCCTGACCGGCAAGCGACTCCAGGACTTCCTCAACCGTTTGATACAGGTAAAACTCGCCGACCTCCAGTTTCATCTTACCCGCCTCAATCTTCGAAAAGTCGAGGACATCATTAATCAGTGCCAGCAAGTCTTCACCCGACTTTTGCACGGTCGTCGTCAACATCTGTTGCTGCTCGCTCAACGTTGTCCTGAACAATAATTCATTCATGCCGAGAACACCGATCAAAGGGGTCCGCAATTCATGGGTAATATTGGCCAGAAATTGCGACTTGGCTTCGTTGGCGGCCTCCGCTTGCCGTTTGGCGATCTCCAGCACGGCGATTGCCGAGCGCAACGCATCAGTTCGCTGAGCAACCGTCTGTTCCAGGGATTCCTGGTGTTGCACCAACTCATGCCGGTGGTGTTCAATCTGCTCGAGCATCCGGTTAAATCCGTCCACCAGCAGACCGATCTCGTCCTGTCCATATTTTTCAACCCGAACCGAATAGTCGCTCTGCTGCGAGATCGTTGCCATGGCTTCTACCAGTTTCAATATTGGGCCCGAGACCGGTCGTTGCAGTTTTCCGGCCAAGGGCCATGAACAGCCCAACAATATGGCCTGGGCAATGAGAACAACCAGAAAGACCAAGGACAACCGAGCATAAAGGTGTTGCAAATCACTGAGCAGGTAAATTGTCCCGATCTGTTTTCCATCATGCTGTATCGGCATAAAAAGACTGAAATACCGCCAGTTAAAGTTCACCTGCTTCTGGTCAAGTTGCGCCCAGAACAGTTCATCCGGATTTGGAAAATCCAACGGGATCATTTGCAATAAAAACTGTGAATCAGAACGATCGAGATATTCGGCAACCGGAGCCCCCTCCCAATCGAACAGGTAGGCGGCACGAACGTTATATTGGGAACTCAGTGAGGCAAGAATACTTTCTGCCTGGTCAAAGCGATTGGTCAACAGCAACCTTTTGCTGTTCGCACTTAACGTATTGGCCAGGGTAGTTATTTCATGTTCCAGGGAGGTGCGCGATGAATAGACTTCAACCGCCACAAAAAAACTGCCAATCAACAACAGAATCAACATGCTGGTCAGCATGATAACGGCCATCAATTTATGCCGGATCGACATATTTCGAAAGGAAAAATTCACAATCCAAAGCCCTGCGAGATAAGATCTTTCCAGACTAGTTTCCGTCCGGAAACGGTTCTTTTCCGCCGTGGCCGCGTCAATCTGCGGGCTTGTTTGTGCGGCGTACTGATGTACGCCTC
>JADFVC010000319.1 GCA_015222355.1 Chloroflexota bacterium
ACAAGCCTGGTTCCCGTACTGCTCCGTACCGAGTTTCGCCATAATCCTTTCTACGGCAATATTGCGACACTGCTGACAATTCATAATCTCGGCTATCAGGGGATCTTTCCCCTGGATATGTTACCGCAGTTGAATTTGCCGGAGTCGTTGGGAACCTCCCGGGGGATGGAGTATTTCGGCAATTTGTCAATCCTCAAAGGCGGGATCAATTACGCCGATGTCATCAATACGGTATCCCCCACTTATTGCCAGGAAATCCAAACTCCGGAGCAGGGGCACGGCTTTGACGGTATACTGCGTGAGCGTACCGAAGATCTGCACGGGGTCATCAACGGCCTGGATCGTCGTTCCTGGGATCCAGCCTTCGACACGGCCCTGCCGACTCCCTTCAATGTTGACAACCTGAATGGCAAACGGGCCTGCAAACGGCTGCTGCAAAAGGAATTAGGCCTGGAAGCCCGCCATGACATCCCGATCATCTCGGTCATCAGTCGTCTCGATCGGCAGAAAGGCATCGACCTGATCAAACAGATCTGGCCGCAACTCCTGGAACGGGACATCCAGTTTATCCTGCTCGGTTCCGGTGATCGTGAAGCCATGGCATTCTGGCGGAAACAGCAGAAACAGCGACCGCAACAGGCTTCGATCAACCTGACTTTTGACGAAGGCCTCTCGCGAAGAATTTTCGCTGCCAGTGACATCCTGCTGATTCCCAGTTTATACGAACCTTGCGGGCTGACCCAGATGATTGCCCTGCAATATGGTGCATTACCGGTGGTCCGCAAGACCGGCGGGCTGGCGGACACGGTGATTGATGCCGACGAAGACCCAAGACAGGGTTACGGTTTTGTTTTTGACGATTTTTCGGCTGAGCAATTGCTCTCGTCAATCGACCGGGCGCTGGCCATCTACCCCGAGCGCAGTCGCTGGTTGACTCTGGTCAAACGAGGCATGAGCCAGGATTTCAGCTGGGACAACTCCGCCCTTCAGTATCACGAACTCTACATCAAGGCTCGTGACTACCGACAAATGCCGGCGACCTGAGGAGTCTGTTGAACAAGAAAAGGCTGCCGGTGGGCAGCCTTTTCTACGACTCAATCGCATCTTTCAAGTGTTGTAGATACTCTCCCCACTCCAGAGGCAGCAGATCTTTTTTCCGATTATTACACTCCTTACAGGCAGGGACACAATTCCCCTTAGTGCTACGTCCACCACGCGCCAGGGGAACAATATGATCCAGAGTCAGTTCCCCGGGTGGAAATGATTTTTCACAATAATGGCAAACCCCTTTAGCGATCCGGTTCTGCCACCAGACCTGCTTGCGTAAAGCCCGGGCTTTTTCCCGTTCACGGCGAATTGTTGCTTCGTCGACTTCAAAGCTGAAATCCATGGAGACCTTCATTCCTGCGAAACCTTGAGTGTGGTGAGTATTGCACAATTTCTTAATTTATGCGATTTTGCAGAATTGCTTAAGTAAAAAGATATCACTCAATTAAGAGATAACCTATGAAAATCCTTATAGTTGGGGCCGGGCAGGTCGGCTACTTTCTTTGCGAGCGTCTCTCCCGTGAAGGGCACGCTGTCACCTTGGTCGATCAGGACGAGGAAACCATTGAGCGGGTTCAGGATCGGCTGAATGTTCTCGGCGTAACCGGCAATGGCGCCAGTGCCGAAATCCTCGAACAAGCGGGGATCAAAGATACCGATATTTTCATTGCCGTCACCAATATGGATGAAGTCAATATCCTCGCCTGCCTGCTGGCGCGTGAATACCAGGTTAAAACCCGCGTTGCCAGAACGAAAAGTATCGAGTACACCAACAACAAAGCAATTCTTTCCAAAGAAAAACTCGGCATCGATCTGCTGATCAATCCTGAAGATGCCGTGGCCGAAGAACTTTCCAAACTAGCTTGCAATTCACAGGCCTTCGATGTCGCGGAATTTGCCGAAGGACAGATCCTCTTTCAAGGACTTCGCATCCCCCCGGAAAGCCCGATTTGTGATCTGACCCTTGCGGAACTGGGTGAATTACGCGGCATTTACCGGTTTGTCATCGTCGCCATCAGCCGCGGCAACGAGACCATTATCCCGCGTGGTGAAGATTGTATCCAAGCCGGTGACAGGATCTACGTTTTTGCTCATAAAAACGAACTGCCGGCAATTAACTATCTCCTTCGGTCAGAAAAAAAAGGCGATAAACCCACCCACCGAGCGTTCATACTCGGCGGTAGCCGCATCGGTGCGCAAGTGGCGCAAAGCATGGAAAATCTGGAATTCAACACCAAACTGATCGAAAAAAGTGAGAGTCGCTGCTATAAGCTGGCAGAACAGCTGAACAAAACGGTCGTCATTAACGCCGAAGGGTTGGATGTCCAGACCCTGCTTGATGAAGGGCTGGAAGATGCAGATGTTTTCATCGCTGTCACCAGAAACGATCAGACAAACATCCTCACCTGCCTGCTGGCAAAGCAGTATTCGGTCCGCCGGACCCTGGCGCTGGTCAGTCAACCGGAACTGCTTGGTCTCGCGGCTGACCTGGGAATCGATGCCTGTGTTTCACCGCGAATGGCAGCGGCCAGCGCGATCCTGAAATTCGTCCGCCGGGGTGAGATCATCTCTTTGACGGCTATTGAAGGGAGTAATTCAGAAGTTCTCGAGTTCGAAATCAAGGGGGATAGTGGCCTGACGGCAATTCCGTTAAGCGAGTTGCACTTCCCACGCGGTGCTATCATCGGCACAATTGTTCGTGGATCTTCCTACGAAATCCCAACCGGGAAAAGCGAGCTGGCCGAAGGGGATCGGGTCATTATTTTCACCCTGCCGGAAGCCCTGCAGAAAGTCGAAAGGTTTTTTGCCTGAATGAACCTCATTCTGACTCTGCGGATACTCGGGGCTCTGCTCCTCTATCTTGGTGGGGCCCTGCTGTTGCCAGTGCTTTTTTCCCTCTACTACCACGATGAAGCCTGGCCCGCTTTTATTTATTCATCCCTGCTCTGCTTCAGTGTCGGCGGCCTGCTTTTCACCTTCTGCAAAAACCCCAAAGACCTTTCGGTTCGCGAAGGATTTGCCATCGTCACTTTTGGCTGGACATTCTTTGCCCTCTTCGGTGCCTTGCCATATTTGTTGTCTGGGGTCATCCCTGCGCCAATCGATGCCATTTTCGAAACCATGAGCGGATTCACCACCACCGGCTCAACCATCCTGACCGACATTGAAAAACTACCGGAAAGCCTGCTGTTCTGGCGCTCATTGACGCAATGGCTCGGCGGCATGGGAATCATCGTCCTGTCTCTGGCGATCCTGCCAATGCTGGGCGTCGGCGGGATGCAGCTGTTTAAGGCGGAAGTCCCCGGGCCAACGGCTGATCGACTGAGGCCGCGAATCCAGGATACGGCTAAATTACTCTGGGGCGTTTACCTGCTGCTGACTGCGCTGGAAACCTTGTTGCTGATACTGGGCGGCATGAATTTTTTCGATGCGCTCTGCCACTCATTCGCGACCCTGGCGACTGGCGGGTTTTCAACAGGCAATGCTTCCATCGCGGCTTTCGACAGCAGCTATATAGATGCAATTGTCACCATTTTCATGATTCTCGCCGGGATCAATTTCAGCCTGCACTTCCAACTATTACGAGGAAAACTGGGAGATTTTCATCGAAACGAAGAGTTTCGCTGCTATATCGGCCTGATTTTCATCATCTCACTGATCATCATCACTTTCAACTGGTCCGGCGGTATTTACCAGACCCTGGGCGAAAATCTGCGCTACTCCATATTCCAGGTAGCGTCAATTATCACCACCACCGGTTTCGCGACGGCCGACTATGAAGTCTGGCCGATCCTGCCGCAATATCTCTTGGTCATGTTGATGTTTGTCGGCGGTTGTGCCGGATCAACCGGCGGCGGCATGAAGGTTGCCAGAATATTGCTTTTGCTCAAGCATGCCCAGGTTCAGGCTTTCCGCCTGATCCATCCACGTGCCATCCGTCTGGTCAAACTTGATAACCGCCCCGTCGACAAGGAAGTGCTGCAATCGATCCTCGGCTTCTTTGCTCTTTTCATCGGGATATTCGTCATCGCCTCACTCCTGATGGCGGCCTGTGGCATGGACCTGATCTCCGGAGGCGCGGCGGTGATCGCCTGCCTGGCGAATATCGGACCCGGACTGGGAACGATCGGCCCGGTTGACAATTTTGCGCATATCCCGAGCTTCGGGAAAACGGTTTTGATTATCTGCATGCTGATGGGACGCCTGGAACTCTTTACCGTGCTGGTTCTCTTCTTCCCATCCTTCTGGCGCAAATAATACTGAGTATAAAAGTCACTATTCGCCAAACACTGCTGAATAGTGACGCATAAAAAACGGAAAGCCCCGATCATCCGTTAAGATGATCGGGGCTTCCCCCCTCCAGAACCTGTTCGTCAGGTATATTCTTTAAATTCCGGGTCGAGTATACAAGAACTCTCTGACAAAAACCTGACCTCAGGAAACTTTTCAGAAAAAATCTTGGGTTGCGGGGAAATTCTCGACGAGTGGAGCGCTATGTATCGCCCACTTTCTATCGCTTCCTTCAGACCCTGCCGTTACCAGCAACGCCCTTGCGATTCGGATTGTCTTCCCCCTGATCAGGGCGACGCCTGTCTCTTGCAACAGGCCGGGTTTGCCAGCTCCGCTGGGCAAACAAAAAAGGCGGGGGTGACAGTCACC
>JADFVC010000320.1 GCA_015222355.1 Chloroflexota bacterium
GTCGAGGTCCTGAAAAAACGCTGTAACGCAGTAGGTCGGACTTTTTGCGCCGCCATCTTATTTGCGGTGGTAGTAATAGTAATGCCCGCTAAAATCCTTACGGTAGGTTTGATTATGTTCAGCGAGTTGTGTGAGCACCAGGTTGAGGGCTTCTGCATCGAAAAAACCCTGCTCGATAAAATAGTGCCCCAACTGCTTCTGTCGGGTCCGCTGATGCAGCAGTAGGGCTCTGACCTGCAGAGAAGTGAGTAAGCCGAGTTGCTCGGCACGTTCACCGAACTTATAGGCACCGTTTCGATAGTTCAGCACCTGTTTGATCTGCTCATCTTTCAGCCAGCCCCAGCGTTTGGCAATATCCCCGAGAACTGGTCGTTGCCGACGTTGCCAGGTGATCGCTGAAACAACGGCAGTGAAAGGAATGATGCCCAAATAATAGAGAAAGAGACCGAACTGCAGCGGTCGTGTCGGCAGCGGCCCATGATAATATTTGCCGAAAGGGCGGTCCTGACGCCGGCGTTTTGGTTGCGTGTAGCTGGTTCTGCTACGGGAAAAACCGGTTATGGTGATCCGCTCACGTTGCTTGAGAAAATTCTGCACCGTTTCATGGGCTTGGTTCAGGTCCTGAAAAAGTCTTTGCTGTCTTTTCTGGGTGCCTGTGGCAGAGATGGCAAAACGATCGGGATGGGTGACCTTGGCTTTTTTACGGTAGGCGGAGCGAACCCCGGCAGGCTGCAAATAATACAGAAAATCCCGGTTCAGTTGAAACTCCGGGCCGAACAGTGTGCGGCAGGCACGAAAGACTTCGGATTCGGTTATCTGCGCCATAAAGGGAAATTCCCGGTTTGTCAAAAAGGTCGAATGACCGGTGCGGATTCAGCTTGATTTCTTATAGCGCAGACGCAGGTTTTAGACAAGCCGGAATGAGAGAGAGAGGTGAGTTTATCGCCGACTGTTGAGCGTGATGAAATTATCGATTCGGGCCTGATCTTCCGCCAGGATATTGATGAAACGCATTCCGGAAACGATCACGGTTTCTTCCTGTTCCGGGCGGGTCCAGGCAATTTCCGCCAAAGCACAGATCGGGGCTTTGCCGTCTTCGAGATTAAGCAGGATCAGACAGAGTTCTGTCGGGCTTGCCGGTGCGCGTAAATTCAAGCGGATTCCAGCGGAACTGAGATTGATCTTACAGGGCTTGAATCCTTCAAAAATAAGCGGCGCATCAGGGCTGTGAAGAAGTCGGATATTTTTTTCCCAGGTGGCCCGGAGGGTTTTCATAATGCCTCGTCCACGGGTGAAGCGTAAGCCGATTTCGCAGTCAATCCTCGGCTTACCGCGTCGTTGAAACATCTGCAGGTCAGGGTTGACTTTCAAGGAAATTATTTTGCCATCTATTTTTTTGTCAAATTGCCCCGTGAGTCGGACGCCAAGTCCCAAAGCCTCTGAGCTGATTTCGAACTTCATCCCGGCGGTAAAAGGAAACTGGTCGGTCGCGTTTTCGCTGTAGGGCAGGGTCAGAAAAAAAGACTCGCTGTTCCCGCCGGCGATGGAGGCCGTCAACAGTTCAGTGCAGACCACATCAATGCGTTGATCCAAGGCTGTCAGCAGCACTTGTTGACCCGTTTTAAAGTAGCGTTGATAAATCATTCTGCGCTTTCCATTTGATCCCCTCCTCTAAATTCCGTGCTGTTCCGGTGAGGAAGTGAAAGGACGATTGATCAGAGACAGGCGGCTATCTGAAAATCGTTTAACTTTCATTATGGCAAAAAAACAGCATTAACCAAAGGTAAAATCATGAAAATTCTTAACAAATTTGATTTTTATCGCTATCTTTTCGGTTCTGGAGGTCATTTATGGGAAAACCCTTGGATCAGTATTTTGCTGTGACAGCGCCAGGCTTTGAAGATGTCTGCGCCGCAGAATTGAGAGCACAAGCCATCGAGGTGCAAGCGATTCAGCGTGGTGGGGTCGCGTTCGCTGGTCAGCTGCGTGACTTGTACCTGGCGAACCTGCACCTGAGATCTGCTTCACGAGTGCTGGTTCGTTTGGGTGAAATGACGGTACGGGATTTCCCGACGCTGTTTAAACGCCTGGTGCGCCTCCCTTGGGGACGTTTTGTCAGGCCGGGGTCCGCTTGTGATATTCGTGTCACCTGTCGCAGCTCACGTTTGATCCATAGCGAAAGGGTCGCCGAAACCTGCCGTGAGGCGATTGGCAAAGCCTTGGGAAATTCCGTTGAGCGAATAGCGTCAGAACAGAAGGTTTTTATCCGCATTGTCAACGACCACTGTCAGGTCTCTATTGACAGTTCCGGTGATTTGTTGCATCGTCGCGGCTATCGTATCGCCAATGTCGCTGCTCCTTTGCGGGAGACACTGGCTGCCGCTTGCCTGTTGACACTGGGTTATGATGGTTCGCGGCCATTAATTGATGCCATGACCGGTTCCGGAAC
>JADFVC010000321.1 GCA_015222355.1 Chloroflexota bacterium
GACTGTTTATCAGCCGGGCTCTGTTTGCGACCATTACCAATGCCAACTTTGATAATGCCCGTTTTGTTGAACTGATCAAAGAGTCGGTCGCCAGGCGTGATGCGCTTAAAGCTGAACTTGGCTTCAGCAGTGACGAGGATGCTGTCAACTGGAACGGTTCCGAGGCTGAATTTGCCGCCAAGGCCGCGACTGTCGGCGTCCTTTCACAGCCCAATGAAGATGTCCGCTCCCTGCGGGAACTGCTCATTTATGGGCTCAAGGGGATGGCGGCCTATGCCGATCATGCTGCTCTGCTCGGTTTTGAGAAGTCGGAAATTTATGAATTCATGGTTTCGGCACTGGTTTCAACGACTAAGGATCTGAGTGTTGATGAGATGGTCGGCCTGGTGCTGAAGTGCGGCGAAACTGCCGTGACTGCCATGGCTCTGCTCGATGAAGCCAATACCTCTACCTATGGCAATCCGGAAATTACCACAGTCAATCTCGGTGTACGTAACAACCCTGGCATCCTGATCTCCGGCCACGACCTGAAAGACATGGAAGAGTTGCTCAAGCAGACTGAAGGAACCGGTGTTGACGTTTATACCCACAGTGAAATGCTGCCGGCCAACTATTATCCCGCATTCAAGAAATACGACCATTTTGTTGGCAACTACGGTAACGCCTGGTGGCAGCAGGATAAGGAATTTACTTCTTTCAACGGTCCGATCCTGATGACCACCAACTGCATTACCCCGGTCAAGGATGCTTATAAAGATCGCATTTACACCACCGGCATGGCGGGTTGGCCGGGTGTCACCCATATTGAAGATCGTCCCGAGGGGGGCAGTAAGGATTTTACTGCAATTATCGAACAAGCCAAAACCTGTGCATCACCGGTTGAGATTGAGACCGGTGAAATCGTCGGTGGCTTCGCTCATGCCCAGGTGATGGCACTGGCGGATAAAGTGGTTGCCGCAGTCAAGTCCGGAGCCATTAAACGCTTCGTGGTCATGGCCGGTTGCGATGGCCGTCATGCCAGTCGGAGCTATTACACTGAAGTGGCGAAAGAACTGCCGCAGGACACGGTCATCCTGACCGCCGGGTGTGCCAAGTTCCGTTACAACAAGCTGAAGCTTGGCGACATTGATGGTATCCCACGGGTTTTGGATGCCGGTCAGTGCAACGATTCTTACTCCTTGGCATATATCGCTCTGCAACTGAAAGAGGTTTTCGAGCTGGATGATATCAACGATCTGCCGATTTCCTACGATATTGCCTGGTATGAACAAAAGGCTGTAATCGTTCTGCTGGCCCTGTTGTTCCTCGGCGTCAAGGGTATTCGCCTTGGACCAACATTGCCGGCCTTCCTGTCACCGAACGTGCTCAAGGTTCTGGTTGAGAACTTCGACATCAAACCGATCGGTGATGTGAAATCCGATGTTGAAGCAATCATGGCTGGAAATTAAGCAACATAGTTGTATTTGTAAAAGCTGAGTCGCACAACAAAGGCCCAACCATTTTCGGTTGGGCCTTTGTTGTGCTGCAAAAAAAACTGGGAAAAACTGGGGAATTGGAAACCCGCACGGGGTTTCAGCAGTTTGGCCCTCAGCGAAAGGCTGAACGACGAGCCTTCGTCGCCAGTTCCTTCTCACGGATTTTAGTCAGTTGCTCTTGATCCGCTTCAAGGTGGCATTTTTTATATTTTTGACCACTGCCGCACCAGCAGAGGTCATTCCGTTCCGGCAATGGTTGTGGTGGGGCGGTTAATTCAGGTTCGTTTGTCTGACGTTTGAATATGCGGCTTAAAAAAGACATGAAACTGTTTCCTTTATATTTGTGTAATCGGTCATAATGGCAAATCTTCGCTGTAACTATATCAGAAAAACCATATGTTTTGAAGATTAAAAATGTCGGGTGCTGATGCCGAAAGAGCGGGCTGTGCAGGAAAACATGTCAACAGGAACGCCGATGAAACCGATTGATTTAAGAAGTGATACGGTTACCTTGCCGAGTGAGGCGATGCGGCAAGTGATGGCTAACGCAAAGGTCGGTGATGATGTCTACGGCGAAGATCCCACCGTCAATCGATTGGAGGCTCTCACGGCAGAGATGACCGGGATGGATGATGCCCTGTTTGTGTCCAGCGGGACTCAAGGAAACCTGCTGGCCCTGTTGGTTCATTGTGAACGGGGGGATGAATATATCGCCGGGCAGCAGGCTCATAATTACAAATACGAGGGCGGTGGTGCGGCAATCCTCGGTGGGATTCAACCGCAACCGATAGATTTTTCCGCTGATGGTTCCCTCGACCTGAACAAGGTCAGAGCGTACATCAAACCGGATGATTCACACTATGCCAGAACCAAACTGCTCAGCCTGGAGAATACTCAGGGGGGCAAGGCTCTTCCCATGAGTTATCTGCAGCAGGCCAGGGAGTTTGCCAACGAACAACGACTTGGCCTGCATCTGGATGGCGCCCGGGTTTTCAATGCGGCGATTTTTCATCGTGTCTCCGTTGCCGAAATCACCAAGCCGTTCGATACGGCTTCCCTCTGTCTGTCCAAAGGGCTGGGAGCCCCGGTCGGCTCGGTTCTCTGTGGCCGACGGGAGTTGATCAACAAGGCACGGCGCTGGAGAAAGGTTGTCGGTGGTGGTATGCGACAAGCTGGAATCCTGGCGGCGGCAGGAATCTATGCTCTTGAGAATAATCTTGACCGGCTGACAGAAGATCATCAGAATGCGGCAGACTTGGCCCAAGGGTTGGAAAAAATTGCGGCGATTCGAGTGCTCCGGGAGGAAAACCAGACCAACATGGTTTTCGTGCAGGTCCCCCCAGGCACTGCTGAGGAATTGAAGGCCCATTTAAAGGCTCAACAGATTATCATCCCGACGGGAACAAACCTGCGACTGGTCACCCATCTTGATATCTCCGGAGTCGATATTCCCCGAATTGTTGAAGCATTCACACGCTTTTTTGTAACTATTCAGAACGGGTGCTGATGTGTTGGTGCTGCCCATTCCAAGGGCCGCATGA
>JADFVC010000322.1 GCA_015222355.1 Chloroflexota bacterium
CATCAGGTCGAGATAGGCAAGATAATCCTCTTTGCAGAAGAAGGTCTGCTGACGACGGTTACCACGTTGGGTGATATGATGCGGATAGCCGGGAACTACGACGCGGGCAATTCTGACCATTCCCCACCATGGCAATTAGCCTGTAAATATCAAAGATAAATATACTGTCCCCGGAATTCCTGTCAACCCAGCCAGTCTGTGTTCAGGGGCGATTCGATAGGCAAGGGAGACCCAACCCCCTGCACAATTCCCTCAACCCTGATACATTTACGCTGCATCCATTTCCCCTTTCGGCTTGATGCTGCATTGTGTCATTTTCCTGCCGATTCAACTACGCCGGACACGAATTAAGGGGTTGCAGCGATATCCTACCGTCGCTATAGTGCCGTTTTTAATCAACATCGAAGGAACTCAACCATGATTACAGCTATCAGCCCGATTGACGGTCGCTACAGCTCAAAAGTCAGCGAACTGACCGAATGTTTCTCTGAATATGCGCTATTGAAAAACCGGGTCAAAGTCGAAGTCATCTGGCTGATCGCCCTGTGCGGCGAAGAGAAAATTGCCGAATGCCGTGCCCTGACTGCTGATGAAGAACAGACCCTGCGACAAATCATGACCAATTTCACCCCGGAAGAAGCAGAGAAAATCAAGAAGATTGAGTCGGTCACCAATCATGATGTCAAGGCGGTTGAATACTACCTGAAGGAACAGCTTACCGGAACCTCCCTGGAAAACCTCTCCGAGTTCATCCACTTTGCCTGCACTTCGGAGGATATTAATAATCTCTCCCATGCGCTGATGCTCAAAGACGGACTGGCCGTTTTGACTCCGCTTCAGCAGGAGATCATCGATTTCATCAGCAAACTGGCCAAAAAATTCAGGGATGTGCCAATGCTGGCCCGCACTCACGGGCAGACCGCCTCGCCGACTACCATCGGCAAAGAACTGGCAGTTTTTGCTGTCCGCCTGCAGAAGCAAAGTGAGAAGATTGCTACTGTCGAACTGCTCGGCAAACTGAACGGTGCGGTTGGTCACTTCAACGCCCATCTCTCAGCTTATCCGGAGGTTAACTGGATTTCCTTGACCAGGTCGGTCATCGAGAAAGAGTTGGGACTCAAACAGAACCTCTTTACGACTCAGATTGAGCCACACGATTACATGGCTGAACTGTTCGATACCATAGCGCGCTGGAACACCATCCTCAATGATTTGAACCGTGATATCTGGACCTACATCTCCATGGCCTATTTCGGTCAGAAAACCATCAAGGGGGAAATCGGCTCATCAACCATGCCGCACAAGGTGAATCCGATCGACTTTGAAAACTCCGAAGGGAACTGCGGACTGGCCAACGCAATTTTTCAGCACCTATCAGCCAAACTGCCGATTTCGCGTCTGCAGCGTGACCTGACCGACTCGACTGTACTGCGCAACATGGGGGTCGGTTTCGGCTACAGCATGATCGCCTATCGTTCGACCCTCAAGGGACTGAGGAAACTGAAGCTGAATGAGCAGAACCTGTCTGATGATCTCGATCATGCCTGGGAGGTGATGGCTGAACCGATCCAGACGGTCATGCGCAAGGCGGGCATCGAAAAGCCCTACGAAAAGCTGAAGGAACTCACCCGCGGGCAGAAGATCGATCGCACAACCATCCGCGACTTTGTCGAAGGATTGGAACTAAAGCCGGAAGATAAACAGCGCCTGCTCGACATGAGCCCAGCCAGCTACATCGGCATGGCAGCCAAAATTGTCGACCTGCTCGACTGATTTAGTCCCTCGTTCATGAGTAAAAAAACAGGGCCGAAATTTTGCCCCTGTTTTTTTATAATCAAGAGGACTATTGAAAAAGATATGAGAATCAGTAGCAGTCGTTGCATTGTCGTTCGCTTTTAGCAATATACATGAACGGTTACAAA
>JADFVC010000323.1 GCA_015222355.1 Chloroflexota bacterium
AAACCGAGCAGAGCAGCATGATCAGCATAGGCGGCCATCCCCTTGAGCCCATAGATCAGTAGTTCGCGCAGGGAGCGGACATCTTCGTTGGGCTGGGAAAGAATACCGACAGTCGCAGCTTTGGCGGCAAATTCTGCCTCGGAACCGTTCCAGTTCACCGCATCCTCGTCACTGCTGAAGCCAAGTTCGGCTTTAAGCGCATCACGCCTGGCGACCGATTCCTTGATCAGGGCGATGATCCGATCATTATCAAAGTTGGCATTGGTAATGGTGGCAAAAAGTGCCTGACTGATAAACAGACCGATACTGTTATCGAGCTTGCCCTGGGCTTTTGCTTCCTCGGCAACAACAGCCAAACCCTTCAAAGTGAAAACCAGCAGATCCTGCAGGTTGGCGGTATCCTCTTTTTTGCCGCAGACACCGACAATATTACAACCGGTCCCCTTGGCTGTTTCCTGACACTGGTAACAAAACATGCTCATAATTTTAGCTCTCCTTGTGTTGGATGGGAATTTACCTTACCGCCCGAAAATGACATAAGCACCTGGCAAAAAAAATTGACGCAGATCAATTGTGGATAAAATTTGTTATGTTTTCTTGTCGGCTGAAATCAAACAAAGTCATAAAAGCATAGCAGAGTAAATTCGATACACCACTTATCCAGAATTTTCTGAGTAAATCCTGCGGTAGGGGCGATCCTTGTGATCGCCCTTGTTCTGTCAGCGATCAAGATTCGGGCGAATACAAGATTCGCCCCTACATTCGCATAAATAACCACCGACTCAATACTGACAAGAATGGTCATGTTTTTTCTCATTTCTTGACCTGCATCAATTAAATATGATGCTCCTGTCCCCTATACCCGTCCCAAAACGAGCAAGGAGATTAGATTAATTATGACCACAGAAACCTTACATAAAGATATGACCATCAAAGATGTTCTGGAGCGCTGGCCGGAAACCCTGGATGTTTTCATCGCCAACGGCTTCGAAAGTTTCCGTGACGAAAAACAGCGGACCCGTGTCGGCGCCTTCCTCAAACTGGAGCGCGCAGCTCAAACCAAAAAATATGATCTGGGAAATTTTCTCGGCCTGCTGCAGGAAAAAATTAATGAGCAATTGAATCAGGTCGATGTCACCATGAAGACAACTGAAAAGGCCGGTAGCAATGTGAGTGTATCCGGCCTGCTTCCCTGCCCGGTACGCCTGCCGCTACTGGAAGGGTTTGATGCTTTTATTGAAGAGTACACACGGGAAACCGGCATCGACGTCAGCTATAAGCTGGAAGCGGCCTCGGTCGGCGCCGACTGGATTGAGGAGAATATCAAGGGGATCGAAGACCCGGCAGAGCTGCCGGATATCTTTCTCTCGGCGGGGTTCGAGACCTTTTTCGATCAAAAAACCATCGGTCGTTTCAAGGACCAGGGAGTGTTCAGCGACATCACCGGTGACGCCGTCAATGAAGACTTTTCCAGCATCCAGATCAAGGACCCGAAAAAGGACTATTCGATTATCGCCACGGTGCCCGCGGTATTCATGGTCAATCATGAAGAACGGGGTGACTTACCGATCCCGCGTCGCTGGGCCGACTTGCTCGAACCGGAATTCGCCCGGAACGTCGCCCTACCGGTCGGCGACTTTGACCTGTTCAACGCTATCCTGCTGGCCCTGCACAAAGAGCACGGTGATGATGGGATCAGGAAGCTCGGTCGCAGCATGCTGAAATCGATGCATCCCTCGCAGATGGTGAAAAATGCCAAGCGGGTCGCCGAGGAAAAACCTTACGTGACGATCATGCCGTACTTTTTCACCAAGATGGCCGGAATGGTCAAAAGCCTGGAGATCATCTGGCCGGAAGATGGTGCCATCATCAGCCCGATCTTCATGCTTACCAAGCAGGCGAGTATGGAAAAAGTCAAACCGATCGCCGAGTTCCTTGCCAGTCAGCCGGTCGGCGAGATCCTCGCGCAACGGGGGCTTTTCCCCTCACTGCACCCGAAAGTGGATAATCGGTTGAACTTTGAGCATCCCTGGAAGTGGGTCGGTTGGGACTACATCTATCAGCAGGATATCGGTGAACTGATCCGCCACACCAACCGGATCTTCGAAGACTCGATGAATAACGTCTAGTGCCCCGTGCGGCTAATCCTGTCTTCTAATTCTGGCCCTTTTCGGCGCTGCCCGCGTTGCGCCAACTTGACTTAACGCACGGCTAG
>JADFVC010000324.1 GCA_015222355.1 Chloroflexota bacterium
CCCGTGGTTTGGCAGAGATGACCAGATTGGGCCTCAAACTGGGTGCCTCGGCTGAAACTTTCTCTGGTTTGGCGGGGATGGGTGACCTGGTGCTGACCTGTACCGGTGATTTGTCGCGTAACCGTAGGGTCGGAATTGAGCTTGGCAAGGGGCGCAAGCTGACAGAAATCCTGGCGGGGATGCAGATGGTGGCCGAGGGGGTCAAAACAACCCTTTCCGCCTATCAGTTGGCCGCGAAGTTGGGTGTTGAAGTGCCGATTATTGAACAGATGTATCTCATTCTATACCAGGAAAAAGATCCCCGTCAGGCGGTGACAGACTTGATGCTGCGTGACCTTAAGGCAGAAGGAGCCCGGCCCTGAGAGCCTTTCGTCGATGAGCCAGAAGGAGCTGTTATGAAACAGATGATCATCCTCGCTGTTTTGCTGTTGTTTTCTTTGACCAGTGTTCAGGCAGGGCAACGGGTCGAGATGAAAACCAGCCTGGGAACTATCACGCTTGAGTTGAATGATGAAAAGGCTCCCGTCACGGTGAAAAATTTTCTCAATTATGTCGATCAGAAGTTTTATGATGGAACGATTTTTCACCGGGTCATCGCCAATTTTATGATCCAGGGGGGTGGTTTCGATACCGCTCCGAAACGTAAAAACAGTTTGACTCCGATTAAAAACGAAGCGGATAATGGTTTGTCGAACGCCAAGGGAACCATAGCCATGGCGCGAACCGGGGTGATCGACAGTGCCACCAGCCAGTTTTTTATCAACCTGAAGGATAACGCGTTTCTCAATCATCGCGGCAAAACCGGAAAGACTTACGGCTACGCAGTCTTCGGTAAGGTGGTTGAGGGGCTTGATGTTGTAGAAGCGATCGGCAAGGTGCGTACGGTTGCCAAAAATCAGCTGTTTCGGAATTATCCGGAACAGCTGGTGGTGGTTGAATCGGTTCGCCGGGTGGAGAATTAGTTGGTTTTCATCCGGAAACGGCCCTTTTTCACGATCTCTGCGTCAATCTGCACGTTTGCTGGTGCGGCGTAGACAACTACGCCTCCGCGCAACCGCTTGATTTCCTTGACCTTGTGAAAAATTGCTCGTTTCCCTTATGAAAACTTGCAGTACACACCATCCGGAGGTTTCGGATGAGCCCCTGTGAGAGAGCAGAAATCCTGGAGAAAAGAGTCAAGCCTTTGCTCTTTCTGCATGGGCCGGCCGGCGTTTTTTCTGACTGAGATTACACTTTGGTAGCTTAGGCCTGAAAGGGAGAGGGATGGCGACTTTCCGGATCATGAGTTATCACATCAACGGTTTTCGCGCCGCGACCGGAGAGACCGATCCCAAGCTCTGTAGTCGAGTCATCCGTTCACAGCAACCCGATCTGGTCATGTTGCAGCAACTTGGCTCGCCGGTTATTGCCGGTTCGCTGAAAGAATTCGCCGCGCAAGCCGGCTTAATCCTTTCCGGGCCGGACGATGAGGGTGCCTGTGCCTTTCTCTCCCGCCACCCTTTAAGCAATTTACAGGATTTTTCCCTCGGGCACGGTGGTCGTTGCGTTCGCGCCGATCTTGATATTGGCGAAGAACGTCTGCATCTGTTCAATCTGTCTCTCGGGCTTGGTCCCCGGCAGCGGCGAGAGCAGATCAGGGCACTGTTAAGCGATCAATTGTTGAACAGCCCGTCACTTTCCTGCGCAACGATCGTCTGTGGTGATTTTACCTTGCCTCTCTGGGGGTATGGGCAGATGCGCTTAAATGAACATCTCCGACGGGCCAGATTTCCATTATGGCGAGCCAATTATCCGGGAAATTTTCCCCTTTGGGGGCGTGATCGTGTCTATTTTCACGGGCCGATCCGGGCTCTGGCAGGAACCGTGGTGACAACGGCCGAAGCACGTAAAGCCTCACCGCATCTGCCGATTGTGTTGACGGTTGAATCCTGTGAAACACGTAATTTTCTTAAACTCAAAGATGTTGTTCCTCGGCGAAAAGGCTGGATCCGATATGTGGATAACCCTGTTGGCGCTGTGGATAACTCCTTGGTGCCGATAACTCATGAAAAAAGCTGAAAAAGCGCAGAATCTTTACCGACATTTAGAATGGGCCTATCCCGATGCAAAGTGTGGCCTTGAATACCAGGACCCTTGGCAGTTGCTGGTGGCAACAATCCTTTCCGCTCAATGTACCGATAAACGGGTCAACCTGGTGACGGTTGGTCTGTTTGCGGCACTACCCGACGCTGCCGCAATGGCAGCCGCCAGCCAGGAGCAACTGGAAGAGCTGATCCGTTCGACCGGTTTTTTC
>JADFVC010000325.1 GCA_015222355.1 Chloroflexota bacterium
ACCTCGACATACCATATGTATGCCTTCACCCCTGAAAAACCACTAGGCCTTGTAGGGCGAAATTTTTGCTTAGCCATCTCATAACTTTTTGCGAGTGCATCATGTTTAAGGAACTAGATTTTTATGGATACCGTTCTTGCCCTGTTGAAAGATGAAATGGAGGCCGTAGAGGAGCAGATTAAGAAAAATCTCTCTTCGGATGTGCAATTGGTCGGCCAAGTTGGAGAATATATTCTTTCCAGCGGTGGAAAGCGTTTCCGGCCGATGTTGTTGCTGCTGGCCGCTCGTCTTTGTCACTATCAGGGTGAAAAACATATTGAATTGGCAGGGGTCGTTGAGTTCATTCATACCGCGACCCTGTTGCATGATGATGTTGTCGATAGCGCAGACCTGCGGCGTGGCAGCCGTTCAGCGAATTCGGTTTGGGGTAACCAGGCTTCGGTGCTGGTCGGTGACTTTCTTTTTGCCAGGTCCTTTTCTGTTATGGTTGGCAGTGAAAGTTTCAAAATCCTGAGAATTCTCTCCGATACAACGACTCAACTGGCTGAAGGAGAAATCCTGCAACTTCTCAATACCTGTGATCTTGATGTTGATGAACAGCGTTATCTGCAGGTTGTCCGGAACAAAACAGCTATTCTGATTGCTGCTGCCTGTCAGGTTGGTGGTGTGCTTGCCGGGGTGGATGAGCAACGTGAACTGGCCCTGCGTGAGTTTGGCCTGGAGATCGGAATCGCTTTTCAGTTGATGGATGATGCTCTTGATTATGTTGCGGATGAAGCCGAGTTCGGGAAGGAGCGGGGCCATGATCTTTACGAAGGAAAAATGACTCTGCCCCTGATCTGTGCTTTTTCCCAGGCGTCTGCTGCGGAGCGGGAAGAGGTTGCCAGGATTGTCGATGCAAAAGAATTGTCCAAGGAAGACCTGGACTCTGTTTGTGAATTGATCCAGCGTAAAAATGGCATTGATTATACACGGCAGAAGGCTGCCGAAAGGATTGAACTTGCCAAGCGACAGCTCGACCTGTTCCCCGATTGTGATGCTCGTCGGGCCTTGTATGCTCTTGCCGATTATGTTGTTTCTCGCAATAAATAAGCTTTTTCAGGGTTTTTGTTAGCAGGGGGCTTGGTCTGAAGGTCCCCTTTTTTGTTTTCTGATAAAATAGCCGGATTTGCGGCCGGCTCATGGAAAGGCCGACGGCTTCCTGGAACAGAGACGATCGCATAGGAGTTAAAGCGTGGCTGGTCAGCTTGCGCGGATTTTGTTGAAATTCTGGTACGACCTTAAATTAATGGCATTTTTGCTGTACGATTTCATCCGCCGGGTGTATCCCGTCACCCCTAAGAAGGCCTTGACCTCCATGACGGTTGCACTGATCTATTTTCTGGTGCCGTTTGACGTGATTCCCGATTTCATCCCGCTTGTCGGTTATCTCGACGATGCTTTGCTGTTAAAGTTCGCCCTCGATTTTGCTCGGGAAGACCTTGACGCCTACCTGATTTGGAAAGGGATGCGTTGATCTCAGTGCTATTTTCGGGATTATGTGGATACCCGTTCAGGAGAGGTGAGTAGAATACCCTCGATTCTTTAAATCTTTCAGTGTGTCTCCTGCAGAAATCAGGTTCAAAATTTCCTGCTCGACATCCTTGGGGGTATTTTCTTTTATCGCCATGATTGCGATACGTTGTCCTCGATCTTTGTCTTCGTTCATATGGGTTCCCCTGTGATTTTCTGTACAAAATTTTATTGATCGAAAAGCTTACCCGAGGAATAGTAGCATTTTTTTAGTGAAAATAAAGATAAGAAATATTTGTAACCGTTCATGTATATTGCTAAAAGCGAACGACAATGCAACGACTGCTACTGATTCTCATATCTTTTTCAATAGTCCT
>JADFVC010000031.1 GCA_015222355.1 Chloroflexota bacterium
ACGTTTTTTTCGTTCAAATCCTGGTCGCTGGAACTTCTTTCCGAACATGGTGAATCTTTGCTGCAACAGAATGGTCGGGATTTGCCTCTCGTCCTTGAATTTGTCCCGGTTGCCGGGGAGGAGAAACTTTTCCTGAACTTCACCGGGGAAGATCGTCTGGGCAACCGGCTCGAAAAAGTACACATGGAAATAACCGTTCCAGAACTGAAGCCGATGGAGAAGACCCCGCAGGTCGATTCCTGGGTGCAGGATTTCTGATGAAATATCTTCTGCGGTTTTTCTTTCTGCTGTTTTTGACCGCCATATTGAGCGGCTGTTTCGGTGCGCAGCAGTTGCAAACACGCATGATGGCAACTGCCCAGCCGGAGAGTGTCTGCCGCATGGCAGTTCTGCCTTTTGATAACTGGACGAATGAGGAACAGGCCGGAGTTGTCGCGCAACGGATATTCTATGGTGCACTGGTGAACTCAGGGGCATTCGAAGTCCGTCCCGAGGGGGATGTGAGTCTGTTTCGGTTGCGACATCGCCTCGCCCCGGGGGCACTGTTGGGGAAATTTCACTTTACTGACCTGCAGGAAAAATTGCAGATCGATGCCATTGTACAGGGGCGGCTGACGGAAGTGGGGAGCATTTCCGGACGGGGTGCGGACGAGGTTCCGGTGGTTGCCATGCAATTACAGGTTTATGATGTGCGGCGCGGAGAACTGCTGTTAAGTACTTTCCATCATCGCTGGGGAGACGACTATCGCAAGGTGATGCATTTCGGGACTGTGACCACCTTAACCGGTTTGTTTGACAGAATGTCGGACGAAATTATTGCCGATTGGATAGAAAGAGGATTGGGGAATTGTCAATGACAAAAAGTTGTGGTTTTTTGGGTTTATTGCTGATCTTGGCGCTTTTGGGGCCGGTGGTTGAATGTCAGGCTTTTGGGGCCGACAAAGCACTGGTCACGATCAATGGCAAAAGTTTTACGGCTGAAGATTATCGACACTGGTGGCATGAGTGGCAGGAGCCGGATACGCCTTTGCCGGAAACTTCCGATGAGTTTGTCGACTGGATGCTGCTTTCACAAGAAGCCCGGGATATGCAGTTGCACGAAAATCTGAACTATCGCAAAAAAATGCAGGTTTTTCTCAAAGTCCGGGCTTTAATGCAGTTAAAGGCAGAAGAGGTCGATATTCGCAAGACGATCCCGCCCCGAGAGGAGCTCTGGCAGGCGTATCGTGAGAGATTTACCCCGATTCTTAATTTGCGAATGTTGGCGGTGACAGATGAGGAACAGGCTCATGTTGTGCGGAGTTTTCTTGATCGCGGAATAACGCTTGACAAGGTTGTCGCGGCCGCCGGGCTCAAGGGCCTCGCCGAAGAACTTGAGGCGACCGGGCCGCTGCGTTTCACCAGAATCCCGGAGTCATTACGGGAGCTGGCTTTGCAGTTAAAGGTTGGAGAAGTCGGTGGTCCTGCCAGTTTCGGCCACTCCCGGTACTTTATTGAAATTCTGGATAGAAATGACGGGACTGATGAAGATTTTGAAACCGTCAAGCAGATGCTGATTCAGGATGCCCTGAAACGGCAGGAATATCAATTGACTCTGGAGCTGGTGGAACAACTGAAGAACGATTATGCGGTTGAAGTGTACAACGAAGTCATCGAGGCGATTCAACCCGGCACAATTGATGCTGAACTGGCCGACAAGGTCGCGGTCAGGATTGATCAGACAGAAGTCCCGGCCAAAGTCATTTTCGATGCCGCCGCCAAGGCGCAAAAGCTCAGGGGGCAGGCTCGCACGGGCGCTGAAGATTTTCTCAGCTCCAAAACACGAGTTGTCAGTGACCTGCTGGTGCAGACCCTGACAAGCATGGAGGCCCTCGCAAGGCACTACGAAGAGAGCCCGCCACTCAAACATACCTATGAGTTTTATGCCCAACATCGTCTCATCAAGGAACTTGAGGCAACCATTATCCAGCCACAAGTTAAGGTTGCCGAATCTGATATTAGTGTTTACTATAGAGAGAACTCTAATGACTATGCGCGTGAGGGATTGGTTGAGTTGGCAATTGTCAAAACCAGGGAACGTGAACTCGCGGCGAAATTGCATGATCGGTTGAAAGCCGGCGAAGACTTCTTTGTCGTCATGAAGCCGATAGCGCCCGCCGGTGTTGAGGTGAAAAAACTGCCTTTGCAACATCTGAGTCCCCAGCTTCAGGAAGAGGTCGGCAGGTTGTCAGACGGACAGGTTGTGGGCGGCATTGAAGAGGGGGAGGAAATGCTCTTTATCAAGCTGGTGCGGAAAGGTGAACAGGAATTCGTGCCACTCGAAATGGTGAAAGAGCAGATTCGGGAGCAGTTACTCACGGATCGTTTTGCTCAATTACGCACCGATATGATCAAGCAGTTGCGACAGCGCTCGGTAATTAAGACCAACCGTTCTGTGTGGAAAAAACTGCATAAAGCCCTACAGAAGGAAGAAAGTCGATCATGAATACTGAACAGCAAAGGGTTCGATTCTCTCCGGTGCTTCTTGCCATCGTCGTTCTCCTGACGACTCTTGTCGCAGCCTGTGTGCCGAGTGCCCCGAGTGGCAAGGGAGGGAAGACCTGCCTCGATTGTCATATTGAGTATAAACAGCGCTTTTCGAGCGGAGTTGTTCACCGTCCCGTCGCCAAAGGGGACTGTTCTGCCTGTCATCGTAAACATGGTCTTATCGGTGGGGCATTCCTGAAAGCTCCGGCGCCGAACCTCTGCTTTTTCTGTCACACCGAAATGGCGGCAGAACTGGGACAAAACCAGCAACTGCATGCTCCGGTCAGGGATGGACAGTGTGATCTTTGTCATCAACCGCACAATGCCCCGGAGAAATTCCTGCTGGATGAACCACGCAATGAGGTTTGTTTCAACTGTCATCGGCAAGAAGACTTTTCGCGTCGGTACATTCATCCCCCGATTGAAAAGGGCTGCGAAACCTGCCATGCAACTCATGGTTCCGTCGAGGAAAAGCTGTTGATCAAAGAGGAAACAGCGCTCTGCCAGGATTGTCACGATCAGAACAGTCAAGCTTTTATGGACCGCCATGGTGGTTACCCGGTTCGTCAGGGGTGCAGCGAATGCCACAGTGTCCACTCATCTGACGATGCAAAACTGTTGAAATCCCATGTCCATCAACCGGTTGCTGAGATAAACTGCCAACTATGTCATCAACCGGCCAAGGATCAACAGCCCTTTGCCGTTAAAAAATCTGCAGATCAGCTTTGTGCCGATTGTCATGCAGAACAGCTCAGCAGCTTTTCCGTCAACGGGGTGCATCCCCCGGTGAAAGATGGCGAGTGCACCAGTTGCCACCTGGTGCATGCCAGTGATTTCGTTGGCCTGGTGAAGAAAAACCCGCAACAGCTCTGTTTCGATTGTCACCAATTTAACAGTTTTGGACCGGAGGCCCCGGCAAAGGGGGCGGGGAGCCAGCATGCCCCGGCAGTGCAGGGTGATTGCTTAACCTGCCATGCTCCACATATCCCGGCTGAAGGGCAGCAAGCTCTGTTGCAAAAAGATGGAAATCGTCTCTGTCTCGACTGTCATGCCGACCATGCCGCCAACAAGCGTTTCAATCATCAACCGGCCCGGGATGCCGACTGCCTGGGATGCCATCTGCCGCATGAAAGTGCTATCGCTGGAATCCTGAGCAAATCGCAGCGCAAACTTTGCAGTGAGTGTCATGATCAGGTGGCTGATGATATGGCTTTGCCGAGCGTTCACCGCCCATTTGTGACCGGGAACTGCTCTGCCTGCCATGATTCACATGGTTCGAAACTGGCCGGGTTGATGAAACAGACGGGGGCGGATAATTGTACTGCCTGTCACGGGCGCATTGAAACGGAACGCCAACGGCCAAATCGCCATCAGCCTTTTAAGACAGGACAGTGCGAACTCTGCCATCAATCGCACGGGAGTGCGCAGCCGTTCCTGCTGGCAAAAAAAATCCAGGTTCTCTGTGTCGATTGCCACCAGGGGCGACGCGTTGAGCCGGATACCCCATCGGGACATCAGAATTGCGCGGTCTGTCATCATGCGCATGGTAACGATGAAAAAAGTTATCTGTTGCAGGAACAGCCGCAACTTTGTTTGACCTGTCATGAGGTTGATCGCTACTGGGAGAAAGGCGTTGGTCACCAGCCGGCGGTTGCCGGCGAATGCCTGGCTTGCCACGACCCGCATGCCCCGCAAGAGAGTCAGGCTGTGCCGGATATCCGAACTCTTTGCGGGCGCTGTCACGAGGTTGAGCCACAGGCTCTGGCAAAGACCCATAGGAATATTCGGCCTTCAGCGGATAGTTGTCTTGACTGCCATGATCCACACGGTGGGCCTGATCGTTCTCTGACCTTGCCGATAAAACATGCTCCCTTTGCTGAAGAGGATTGTGTTTCTTGCCATGCGGGAGGAAAGAAATGATCATTGTTCATGCCAGAAAATTGCTGCTATTAGCTGGCGTTATTCTGCTGTTCTCTTCTGCTGGACACGCCTCGGATTGTTTTAAATGTCATGAAGCGACCGGGTTCTCAGGTAAGGTTGTCCATCAGCCGGTTGCTGACGGTGACTGTACAATCTGCCACAGTCCGCACGTATCACGTCATAAAGGCTTGCTGCGACAAGCGGAAGCGAGACTCTGCTATTCCTGTCATGAAGAGGTTGCTGCACAGGTCGAGAAAAAAACCTACCTGCATCAACCGGTCAGACAGGGGCAGTGCAGCGAGTGTCATTTGCCGCACGCCGCTGACGGTCGTGGGTTACTGGCGAAAAAGGGGAGTGCACTTTGCTATGGTTGCCATAGTGAGACTCAAAACGCATACAAGTTCACCCATAAGCCATTCCAACGGGGGCAGTGTAATGTTTGCCATACCGCTCATGCGAGTGATGACAGCCGCCTGCTGAAAAAGCTCGGCAGCTGGCTCTGCCTCGATTGTCATAAGGTGACAGCTCGGCTGAAAAAAACTCATCTCGGCCGCGATTTAGGTGTGCTGGACTGTCTGTCCTGTCATAACCCGCACGGCGGTGCGGAGCGCAAACTCTTACGCACAGTCAGTCATCAGCCCTTTGCCGACCGTGAGTGCGAAACCTGTCATGGGCAACCATCCGGGACCGGACTCTGCCTCGGTTGCCATGAAGAGTCCCTGGCCAGTTTCCAGGTCGTTCATAGTCACCTGGGAGTCGGCGGGACCGCAAATGCCTGTACGGTCTGCCATAACCCGCATGTCGGTGATCGTCCCGGGCTGTTGCCGAAGAATGAAGGGCGCATCTGCCGCAGTTGTCATGCTGATACCTTTGCGCGGCGGGATAATATGCTGCACCAACACGCGAACTGGAACAGTTGTTCCGATTGCCACCAAGGACACGGTGCCGATAACCCGGCGATGTTGAAGAATGGACAGGATGTGTGCGCCCAATGTCACGAACGGCATAAAGCCTTCAGTCATCCGATGGGGGAAGCAGCCCTTGATCCGCGTAATGGTAAGCCGATGGATTGTCTGACCTGTCATGAAGCCAATACCGGATCGATGTTCAAGCACTTCCTGCGAGGCAGCGGTGAGCGTGGGCTTTGCGTGCAGTGTCATCAGAGTTACTAAGAGGGTGGTATAATTATGAGTGTGAAACAGATAACTCTGGGTTTTGGTGTTCTGCTGGCGATATTGAGTCATAGTGGACTGGTTTTAGGCGCCGCTGGGTCTTGGTCGACAAAATATCAGCTACCACAAGAGGATTCTGGCGTGCGTCTGGAACAGCCGGTTTCTGTTGCAGTAGATCATCAGAACCAGCGATATTATGTTGTTGATGCGGCCAAAGGGCAGCTGGTGTCATTCGATAAAGCCGGGGGTTTTCTTGCTGCGTTTAATGCGGGTGGTGAGTTGCAACGCCCGGTTGCCGTGGCCAAAACTTCCGGCGGCAGCCTCTGGGTCATCGAACGGTCCATCAACAAGCTTCTTTACATCAATCCGAAACAGCAAAAAGTTCGCAAGTTTGCGCCAAAATATCCTGACGGTACCGAGGTGTTTTTGTCGCGGTTGGCCTTGGACCGGCAAGATCGCCTGTTTGTTCTGGATCGGATGAAGGGGGCAGTTCTGCTGCTGGATGACAGCCTTGAGATCTCTCAGGTCTATGCCGGAGGAAGCACGACCCATGGGTTTGTGGATTTTAAGTTGCAGCAGGGGGAACTCTGGGCTCTTGATGCGTTGGATCATACGCTCTACAGATTTGATTTGTCCGGCACTGTGACGAAAAAACTTAAGTTGTCTGGATTGGAATTTCCAACAGCTTTTGAAGTTGATAATGCTGGAAGTTTTTACCTGCTTGACCGGCATGCCGGGACTGTTGTGGTTTATGGCATGAACGGAATGCGGAGTTATGACTTTCTCGGTAAGGGAAAATGGTCGGGGCAACTCTGGAATGCGACTGACCTGTTGTTTGATTGGGAAGGACGACTTTGTGTTGTTGACGAGGGGAACGGGCGGGTTGAGGTGTTGACGCGCTGAGGTGAGTCCCCAGAAAGGGTTGGTGATATTGAAAACTATCACGATCTGCACAAGGTATCTGGCCAAGCTTTATACCCTCAGTTTTTTGCTGCTGACCGCTTTGGCTGTCGCCACGGTTGCTGATGCCGCAGTGACAGGCAACTGTTCCGACTGCCATACCATGCATTACAGTCAGGGGGGGCAGGCGCTCGCGGAGTGGGGGAGCGATGGCCCGTATAATGCTCTGTTGACAACCACCTGTGTCGGTTGCCATACCGGAGTCAATTCTTCCGGTGGTGATGTCCCTTTTGTTTTTTCCACAACTGCTCCTGTTTACGATGCAACGGGAACCGAATCCGGCACCAATACGCTGGCCGGCGGGAACTTCTACTGGGCTGCCAACGGTACTAATGATACGGGGCACAATGTTGATGATTTGGCCGCGTACGATTCCCTGGCCAACGAATCCGGCTTTTTAGCGTTCTCGGCGGCAGCAGATAGCAGTACTCCAGGTAACGGCAGTTGGCCGGCGGGACAGCAGGTGACCTGTGCCGGGACCTATGGTTGCCACGGAACGCACAGTGAGTCGGTGATGGTTTCAGCCGTTGCCGGCGGGCATCATTACGGCCAAAGCGGTGCCCTGACAACTCCGGGTACGACCCCGGCAGGCGGTTTTCGCATGCTGGTCGGCATTGCCGGATACGAAGATCCGGAATGGGAGCTGACCCCGACCTCCTCATTACATAATCAGTATAAGGGGGTCGATGATGTGACCTCCGACTCTGCGACGATCAGTGCTTTCTGTATGCGTTGTCACGACGATTACCATGCCTCCAGTGGACCTGGCGGCGGCTGGTTGCGGCACCCGATCGATTATGATATGGGGAGCACTGCCGCCGGCAGTGAGGTGCGAGGGTATGGAGGAGCGTATGATCCGGCCGTTCCCGTCGCCAGTATTGATGTCAGCAGCGTACTCAATACGGTGACGTTCAATGATGATACCATTGTCACCTGTCTCTCCTGTCATCGGAGCCACGGCAGCCCTTTTTCTAAACTGTTGCGCTGGGATTACATGGACAGTATCGGGGATGGAAAGGTGACGGGGGGTGGCTGTACTGCTTGTCATACCAGCAAAAATTGATGGCGTCGCAAAAAGTCCGACCTCCTGCGTTACAGTGGTTTTTCAGGACCTCGACATACTCTGTGTATGCCTTCCCCCCTGAAAAACCACTAAGCCTTGTAGGGCGAAATTTTTGCTTAGCCATCTCAAGGCTTTGTGCGAATCCATCGAAATTGATGATAGCGG
>JADFVC010000326.1 GCA_015222355.1 Chloroflexota bacterium
CACAACCCCTTGATTTCCTTGCCACGACGAAAAATCCCGCGTTCCCGACTCGGAAACCTACCAGTTCCCACCCGGAGTTTCCGAATGGGAACTAACTCGTTTTCATCCGGAGTTTCCGGATAAACACTAACTCAAAAACGGATTGTAGAGCTTTTCCTGACCTATGGTTGTTGCCGGGCCGTGTCCCGGATGAACGACAGTTTCATCCGGTAGGGGTAACAGTTGCTCACGGATACTGTCGATCAATTGTTGATGATCACCGCCCGGCAGATCAGTCCGCCCGATAGATCCGGCAAACAGGGTGTCGCCGACAATCACCTGATCGGCGATCCGCAGGCAGATACCGCCCGGAGTATGCCCAGGGGTATGCAGCACATCAATCTGCAGTTCGCCCAGTTGTAAACGTTCACCGCCAACCAGCAAGCGTTGCGGCGCCGGTGAAGTTTCGCTGGTTAAACCATAAATTGCCGCGTGTTCATTGGCAAGCTCAAGCAATGAGCTGTCAGCCTGATGCAGCAAAAGTTCGGCCCCGGTCGCTTCAATCAGCTGTCGATTGCCACCGACATGGTCAAAGTGACCGTGCGTATTGATGACCATCGGCAGGGTCAGATCATGCTTTTTCAATACTCCGAGAATCTGTTCAACGTCACCGCCCGGATCGATAACCACCGCCTGATGTGTAATATCGCAGCCGACAATATAACAATTGACCTGCAACGGCCCGGTCGGCAAGCTTTCCAGTATCATGATTTCTTTCCCTTTTCGGTGATTGCTGAAAACAGATCGAGATTTTTTTCCTTCAACTGTTCGGCCACTGTTGCCCCGAGCGGTTTATCATAACGCTTTTTTTCCGTTCTCAGGGGTTTGTTTCTCATAACCTTTTCAGTCTCTGTGACAGCGGCAGTGACCGGCTCAACAGCGGCGGCCTCACCTAACTGTCCCTTATAAAAGTAACGATCATAAAGCCGGTGATAATTGGTCCAGTTCCCATCCCGGTTTGGCTCTTTGTCGATATGGGTCTGGATGCCGTTAATTTTCGAATCGAGGTCATCAATAAAACTCAGGACCACCGCTTCAAGAAATTTCGGTCGTTTCGGTGAACCGAATTCATACTGGCCATGATGAGACAAAAGGAGATGTTTGAGCATAACCAAAAGCTGCTCGGGAAAGTCAGGAATATTGCGCGCACGATCCTCTATCATCTGCACACCGATGACGATGTGACCGAGCAATTTCCCCTGGTCGGTATAATCGAAAGAACGCCGGTATGACAGTTCCTCCACCTTACCGACATCATGCAGCAGGGCACCCGCAATCAGCAGATCACGATTCACCTGCGGATAACGTTTGGCCGTATCGCCGGCTAATGCCGCAACCGCCAATGAGTGCTCCAAGAGCCCGCCAAGATAGACATGATGCATCCCCTTTGCAGCGGGCGCCTGACTGTAACCTGTATAAAACTCCGGATCATCGAAAAAAGAGCGTAGCAGAGCCTCAATATGCCTATCCTGCACAGCTGCCAGCAATGCCTCCAGTTCTTCGCGCATCTCCTGTGCATCACGTTTTGAAACCGGCAGGAAATCGGCAAGGTCAACCGCAGACTCATTCACCCGGCGCAGGTCCTGCACGATCAACTGCATTTTCCCCAGATAGACACTCGCCTTGGCGGTCACCTGGACAAAATCGTCCTTCTCAAAATAGCTGGAAAACTGATCGACCCGATCCCAGATGCGAGCCTCAACCTCACCACTGCGGTCCATCAGCTTCAAAGTCATATAAGGTTTGCCATTTTTGGCCATGGCGGTAATTTTGTCCCGCACCAAAAAGATCGATTCCAGCTGATCCCGTTCGCGGATCTGTTCAACGTAAATCTGTTTCAAAACACCCTCTTTTCAAGTTTTATGGTCTCGCAGAAGACTCTCTGCCACCTTGAGCCCATCAATGGCAGCACTCATAATACCACCGGCATAACCAGCGCCCTCCCCGGCCGGATAGAGTCCAGGATGGCTGACCGATTCGTGTTGGGCATTCCGTAGAATGCGCAACGGTGCCGAAGTCCGTGTTTCCACACCGGTCAAGATCGCTTCAGAACCGACAAAGCCGCGCATGCGACGGTTGAAAATCGGCAACGCCTGACGTAGCTCGGCAACGACAAAACCGGGCAGGCAATCGGCCAGATCGGCAGGGGCCACGCCGGGCAAACAGGTCGAACTCAACTGACCGCCATGCCCCTGCAGAAACTCCAGCAATGGCTGTGCCGGCACCGACCAATCCCCACCTCCAGCCAGAAAAGCAGCTTGTTCCCAGTGCCGTTGGAAACGCACCCCTGCCAAGGGATCATCCCCGTCAAAATCCTCCGGACGGACCGAAACCACCAGTGCACTGTTCGAATAATTACCGTCACGACGGAAATTACTCATCCCGTTAACAACAATACCACCGGCCTCGGAAGCCGCATTGACGACCATCCCCCCCGGACACATACAGAATGAGTAAACTCCGCGACCGCTCTGCTGATTATTCCAGGCGAGACGATACTCGGCCGCCGGTAATTGCGGATGGCTTTTCATACCGTACTGAATGCTGTTGATCAGTTCAAGAGGATGTTCCACCCGGACACCGATAGCAAAAGGTTTCGACTCGATCTTCACCCCGGCATCATACAGCATGGAATAGGTGTCACGGGCACTGTGCCCCACCGCTAAAACAAGCTGTTCAGATTCGACAAATTCCTGATCGTTCAACCGGCAACCGCAAAGCTGCCCGCGGGAAACCTCCAGACCGGTCAGACGTGTCGAATAACGGATATCGACACCCAGAGATAAAAGCTGCCGGCGAAAATTAATCAGCACCACGCGCAAACGGTCCGACCCGATATGCGGCTTGGCCTGACGGAGTATCTCTTCCGGAGCCCCGAAAGCCACCAATCGTTCCAGAACCTGACGCGTTAATGGGTGATTGAGTCGACTGGTTAATTTACCGTCGGAAAAAGCTCCGGCGCCCCCTTCGCCAAACTGGATATTACTCTCAGCATCGAATATTTTTTGTTGCCAGAAGTTACGAACGTCCTGCAAGCGTGCTGCAACCGGCTTGCCGCGCTCAACAAGAGTGACTGAAACACCGGATTCCGCCAGTCTCAGTGCCGCAAAGAGTCCGGCCGGCCCCATCCCGACCACCACCACTTGCAGATTTTTTGCGAGCAACCTGACATCCGCTGTGGCGGTTTTCTCGACAACGGTCAGGCAGTGATTTTCCTTCTGCATCGGCAACAAAGAAACGGGATTGATGACTGTGAAATCGACCGTGTAAACACGCAAGACATCCGGCTTACGACGGGCATCTATCCCTTTACGAACAATTTTCCAATCGACAATATCGGTAACGGGGATATTCAGCAGTAGAGCAACTTTTTCGGCAAGCTGATATTCTTCTTCACCAAGTCGCAAAGGGATTTCACGAAGACGAAAAGTCATAGATCAATGGACGGAGGCCGGCAATAAAGGAAGTTCCATCCTAAAAGTCGCACCTTCCCCCTGGTTGTTGTCAACCCTGATTTTGCCGCCACAGCTCTTCACAATACGCAAAACAACGGAAAGTCCGAAACCGGTCCCTTTCTCTTTGGTGGTAAAGAATGGCTCAAAAATTCGCGCCATATTCTCCTGAGGAATTCCTTGTCCAGTATCAGAAACACTGATTTTGATGGATTCGGCGCTACCCTCCATGGAGATACCGAGACAACCACCGGTCGGCATTTCATACAGGGCATTGCCTATAAGGTTGGTAAAAATCTGCTCCATTTCCAGAGGGTCACCCTCGATCATCGGAGCCTGGGCATCAAGCCGACAATTCACTTTAATGTTCTGTGCATTAATTTTGACTTTATAATTTGTTAATACCTGCGTGATGATCTCGGTCAGGTCGACCCGGTTCTTTTCTTTACCATCCCCCTTACTGGCGGCCAGCATCTGCATCAGGATATGGTCGATCCGCTCAACTTCCTGGGTGATTTTTTTAACATATCCACGGTTTTCTTTATCCAACCCGGGGACAGATTGGAGAATTTCGGCAAACAGGTTGATAGAATTCAGAGGATTACGAATTTCATGTGCCATCCCTGCTGAGATATGACCGAGGGTGGCAAGCTTTTCCGCCTGGATAATCTCTTTGTGCGCAAGCTCCAACTCACGGCTTTTGCTGACGACCCGCTCTTCCAACTCCCTGTTCCACTCCTCGATTTCACGTTGCAGAAATTCCCGCTCTGTCAATAACTGGCGATTTTCAATTTCTATCTTGCGGAAAGACAAGACAGAATCAATGCGCTTCTGAAGATCCTGATTGGAGAACGGCTTCTGCAGGTAATCACAGGCACCAGCCTTCATCAACTCGACAGCAACCTCTTCACTCCCCTTACCGGTAAACATTATGACATAGGTATCCGGATTATTTTCCCGGATGGCCTTGAGCGCATCGAGGCCGTTCATAACCGGCATCATATAATCGAGCAGAACCAATGCAGGTTCGTGCTCCCTGACTATCTGTACGCATTCTTCGCCATTGCGTGCAACCAGGACTTCAAAGCCCCGCTTCTTCAACAACAGTGAAATCAACTCCAGGATGACATTTTCATCATCCGTCAGCAGGATTTTTTCACCGGCAAACCGGCTTTGACTGATGGCCATACATTGCTCTTTTTCTGGATAATATGAGTTCCGGGCAGGATACCCTTGGTTGGCGGTTTTGACAAGAGTCACGAAAACTAAAAAACAGCCGGCTTGGCTGTTTTTTAGTTTTCGTTTATTCCTCAGATATATTTAAGACTCATCCTCAAGGCGCACGGTTAATACCGGCAGTTTTGACTTTCTCACAACCCTTTCTGCGGTACTTCCAAACAGGACATGATCCAAGCCGGCTCGCCCGTGCGTTCCCAAAACGATGAGCTCTGCTCCTTTGAGCTCAGCCTGAGAGATAATTTCATTGTACGAAATCCCGGGAACAATCATGGATTCATAATTCTCAAAACCAATGGTGTGCTGACGACAGAAACTTTCCATCATCTTTTTTGCCCCCTCTTCTATTTCCTCTTCCAGTTTCTCAAATGAAATATGCGGGACATAAAAACCGCGCAGATCAACCGGTTCATTGATCACATGCAGGATGATCAAGTGGGCAGAAAATTTCTTCGCCAACGACAACGCCGACTGAAACGCGTTAACAGAGCTATCGGAGAAATCAACGGCGACCAGAATAGTTGAAAAATCTTTCATACTTACCTCCTGTCAGTTCCAAGTTTCAAATTGGCTCTTCGTGGTTCTCTGCCGAAAATCCGTCCGATAACCACTTTGAGCTCATCCAGTTTAACCGGTTTATTGAGGTACTCAAAAGCTCCCAGATTCATCGCCTCAAGATAGGATTCCACCCCTCCGTAAGCAGTGACCATGATGACATTAACAGCCGGGTAATGACGATTCAATTCTCGCAGAAACACCAAACCGTTCATTTCCGGCATATTGATGTCGGTAATCACCAGATCCACGGCATGTCGGTTCAAATATTCCAAGGCTTCATAGCCATTAGCGGCAGTCGCAACGTGAAAACCATCTCGACTGAGCAATGTCTTTAGACCGATGCGGGCATTCTCTTCATCATCAACAATTAAAACTCGTTCCATACCACTTCCTAAAAGCAATGCGTATAGTTAGTACCATGTAAACCATAAACTAACGCATCTTGCTGGTTATTTGCCACGCCAGCTGCGTTGCGATTTCAGTTGTATAGCTA
>JADFVC010000327.1 GCA_015222355.1 Chloroflexota bacterium
AAAAGGCACAATCAATGATCCTCACTGATCCTGAGCGCCCCCTGGAGACGCCGCGACACCAAAAGGCCTTTGAGATTTTCGTGGGGCTGGGAGATGGCCGGAACTACCGGCAGGTCGCCCAACAAGTGGGCGTTTCTCTGGGTACGATCAAACGGTGGGCGAAAGCGCATAACTGGCAGGCTAAAGTCCAAGAGCGCGACGCACGCACCGCGAGGCAGATCGCCGATCGTGCCTTAGAAAATCCACTTGAGGACATCAACCGGAAACGGAAGCTGATCCGTGCCGCTTTGATCCGACTGGGACAAGCCATAGCCCAGGGCAAGATTCGCCTGCAACTTGCGGACCTTGATCGCCTAATTCGACTCGACGGCACGTTGTCCGGATACCCGGACGGACGGACCAGTGCGGCGGGCATGGGAGCCTCCTCGCTTGAACAATTCATAGCTTACATCGATATGACCCCCATTCACATCAAGGAAGAGTTCATCGAACAGGCCAAAAAAGAACCCCAACAGGCGGCCGGCGAAAATGCTGAACGGGAACCCCGGCACCAGGAGGCTTCAGAAACGGTGGCCCGTCAACAACGGAGAGGCACCGGTCGTGATACCGCGGGCTCATGATATCGGGGTTTTTGAGACCGGTTTGGCACCGGTGATGATACCGCGGTCTCATTCTCGCTGGGAATCCGGGAGTTCGACTAATCCCTTGTGTAACAGTGGATTATCCCGTTGGTTGGATGAAGTGTAGATTAACGGAAGGGGCGAAATTAACACTACCGCGCGTAAAGCCCATTTTCGGTATCATTTGGTATCATTTCCGACTTCGCATAACACGCATTATGCGAAGGAGTTACGCAGAAGTTGACATCGTGTCAGACTCCAAGCAATCTTAACGGCCTCCCTGGTCAAGGCACAAAACGATATGTATAGAATCTGGTTCCGATGGAACCAAGGATTCGGTTTTCCTGTCTCCCGTTGACGTATTAAAAAGGTCTATTATTTGCGCTCGCTCGCTCATGTCTGGCTAGTATATTTGGAGGGTAGGTGATATAGAATGTAAATTAACATGAACGAGGATAGTCGATATGAAAAGAAAGATACACAGTCCTGTATTCGCAATAGTCCTTATCACATCTCTCGTCATCTCCTACTCTTTTTTCTGCGTGGCGTTCTCCATCACAAATGAATACTACAGGTATCATCATTTTTTCAAATTAGTGACGATTATCACGCCGATATTGGCCGCGTTTGTCACAACGCTTTTTCTATCCAATAGCATATTTCCAACTGTACACAGGCGGTTTACATATCTGGTTGCGGCGGAAAATAGCATAACAAAAATAATCTGCGCCATAATTTCGTCTATTGTCATATTGGGTGTGTTTGGTTTTGCCTACCAGATTGCCACATCGAAGACCGTGCTTGTGAAATCAAATGACAATGCTGGATTAACCGTCGTCAACGGAGCTACAGAGCATTATGTCGGTGTTATTCCCCAAAATAAAATGATTGAGATCTTGATTCCTGAGGGGACGCTGGTATTGCTTTTCGACAATAACAAGCAGGTCGTAAGAAGGAACATAGAGACTGATAACCTGAGTGAAAAGCTAATAGTCGTTGACTTCGAATTGTACACGAGTGAAGTATTAGATACACAAAAGGACCAATATACCAGGCCCCGCGACCATTCGCTGGAAAGATTAGAGAAGGCAAATGATGATCTCTCGGGGGTCCTACTTCATCTTGACGCTGCCAGGACACCGGAAGGCGAAATCATAACGCGGTTGGCTGGTTACGTATCACGAGACTTGAAAATTGGTCGTTTAGATCATCTTCTTGCCCTAATTTATAAGACCTATATCCAATATCGTGAGGGTTACATTCTCGGAAAGTGGTGTGATGATGCGTTGGGCAGGATATATTCAAGTAATGAAGACGTAGAGATAACACTATCAATTGTAAGAACCCAATATGGTGGGTGTAATGAGGCCGAGCAAGTGCTTCTACTGAAGTTCCTTGAGGTAGCAATGAAGAAAAATCTGCAATTCCAAAGGGACCTAAGAGTCTTGATGGAGCACCTAAGAAATGCTTCAGAAGCTGAGATTGCAGCTGAGGCATCCGAAATAGAAAAACATGGAACTTACATCAATTTCATCCAAATCTTCCAAAGGAAATATGACGAGATTGCTTCTGTTGAGAATACGGACACTTCGGGTATCGAAGTCAGGGAATTTAAAATCGCCGAAGAATTCTCTATCTACCGAGAGAAACAATACGGCAGAGTTCGAGAATACGAGATTCATACAGAGCGGAGGACTTTCCTAACAGATTTCAGGGATAACGGAATTTTGGGTGGATCAAGTGACTACTTGGACTTTATTGAGATCACCAATAAGATTGCAAGAAAAGAACATATATCTTTTATGGAAGAGGCTTTCCTAAAGAAAGCGAAACCAGTGTTTGTCGTAACGATTTCCAATCAGCGAGATCGAGATGTTCTGCTCCAGAACGTTATTTTGATCATTGATTCAATCGAGGTCGTATATGGCGGCGGGACAAAGATATTGCAGCCAGATATTATGTACGAGTTGGAGGTGCCGACGAAAACTGGGCGGCATGTTTTCCCAATAAAAACGAATCAGCTGTTAGTGGGTAAACAATCATTCGGGCAGTTTTACCTTGGCCTCAACTCCACCAATAGGAAAGTTCTCCGGAATGGAGCCGTGATGTATCCCCAGTTGAACTACTGGTTTGAGATAATCCTCGAT
>JADFVC010000032.1 GCA_015222355.1 Chloroflexota bacterium
AACAAGCTCTGGAACGCCAGCCGTTTTGCGCTGATGAATCTCGAGGATTTTGATCCAGATAATATCGATTTTTCCGGGTTGTCTCTTTCGCAAGCCGACCAGTGGATTCTCGATCGCTTTACCAAAACTGCGGACGAAGCGAACAAAGCGCTGAATGAATATAAATTCAACGATATGGCAGGTGCCCTCTATTCTTTTACCTGGCACGAGTTCTGTGACTGGTATGTCGAACTGAGCAAAGAGGATCTCTATGGTGATGATCCGGTTGCTCGCAAGCGGGCGCAGACGGTTCTCTTTACGGTGCTCGAGGGGCTACTGCGTCTGTTGCACCCGATTCTGCCCTTTGTCACGGAAGAGATTTGGCATGCCTTGCCAGGTGAACGGCCGGCGATCTCTATCATGCAGGCTGAATATCCGCTGTCCGCCGGGGTTCGGGTCGATGGGCCGGCCGTGCGCAGCATGGAATTGCTGATGGAGGTGATCCGGGCAATCCGGAATATCCGGGGCGAGCTCGATCTTCCGCCGGGGAAACGGATCAAGGTGGCTCTTGATTGTAAATCACCGGAGTCTGCACAGGCAATCGAGGCAGGTCAGGCGTACATCAAGTCTCTGGCACGTGTTGAAGAGTTGACCGTCGGGGTCGCTATCGAACACCCGAAACAGGCTTCGACCCAAGTTGCCGGTGATGTTGAGGTGCTGTTGCCATTGGCTGGTCTGATTGATGTTGAAGATGAGCAAGCACGCTTGCAGAAAGAGATTGATAAGGTTCAGAAGGACGTCGATTTCTTTAACAAGAAATTGTCAAATGAAAAATTTGTTGCCAACGCCCCACCGCAGGTTTTGGAAAAGGATCGAGCAAAGTTGTCGGCAGCGGAGGAGAAAAGAGCAATTTTGCAGCAGAGTTTGGAAAAAATCCTCGCTTTGAAATAGAGAATAGATTGTAACCGTCCGGCATAACCAACCTTTCCGGTTGTTTATGTATATAATCGACGTCATTTTCTACCCCCACCGGTGATTGCCCCTTCAGTTGATTAGAATTGGCATATTTAAGGATTTTTTTGTTTAAATTTATAACGATGTTTAGTATACAGTATGCAATCTGATAACAAGCAACCGATCGTGTTAGCTGCTTCGAACAAACAGTATTCGATCTGCTGCCGAAAGGATTATCGCTATGAAAAGGAGGACGGAGTGCTGGCGGGGACCGCCAGGGAGAGAGAAGGCTCGGTTTCAGGAGGAGCGACGTGCCGGGCCTTGAGCCGCCCGGAGATGGTACTGGTGATTGAGTCAAGGAAATGATCCTTGATGAGCAATCAATTCACATTCTCGAGGGATATGACATTATGCATTTGTTAACAAACTCTGTGGGAAGAAAAATTTTGATGGCAGTAACCGGCTTTATGCTGGTGTGTTTTATTTCTGTCCATCTGCTCGGCAACCTGTCGGTTTTTGCTGGGGTCGACGCAATCAACATTTACGCTGAAAAGCTGCACAGCCTGGGACCGCTGGTCTGGATATTCCGCTTGGCGATACTGGTGCTGTTTGCGGTGCACATCACTTTCGGCATTCAACTGACAGTGGAGAACAGTTCTGCGTCTCCTGAAGCCTATGCGATCAAAAAGAGGCTGAAGACGACTTTTGCTGCTGAATCGATGATCTACACCGGTCTGATCATTCTGGTTTTCCTGCTCTACCATCTGTTGCACTTCACTGTACACGTTGTTCACACCGATGCCGTGTCTGCAGTTCAGACGCTGGTTAATGGGCGTCCTGACGTCTTTACCATGATCGGAAAAAGCTTCAATAATGCCTTCATTTCCATCGTCTATGTTATCGCCATGTGTGCTTTGTTCCTGCACCTGAGCCATGGTCTGCAAAGCTTTATCCAGACTTTCGGCCTGAACAACGGCCCGAGCCAGGACATAGTTGCTGGTATCGGTAAACTGGCTGCCATTTTTTACGGTTTGGCGTACATCGCGATTCCGCTGGCATTCCTCTTCCATATCGTAAAGATTTAGGGGGTTTATTGTGATTCTCGACGGAAAAGCACCTACAGGACCTATTGAAACTTCTTGGGACAGATCCCGCTTCGACATGAAGTTGGTCAACCCTTCGAATAAACGTAAGTTCAAAATTCTGATGGTCGGTACCGGTCTCGCCGGCGGCGCCGGCGCCGCTTCTCTTGCCGAACTTGGTTACAACGTTGAAGCTTTCTGTTATCAGGATAGTCCCCGCCGTGCCCACAGTATTGGTGCCCAGGGTGGTATCAACGCTGCGAAAAACTATCCAAGCGATGGTGACAGCATCTATCGCCTGTTTTATGACACGGTCAAGGGTGGCGATTTCCGCTCCCGTGAGGCTGATGTCTGGCGCCTGGCCCAGGTTTCGAACAACATTATCGATCAGTGTGTGGCGCAGGGCGTGCCT
>JADFVC010000328.1 GCA_015222355.1 Chloroflexota bacterium
TAGACAATCTTTAGGAAAAAGCTGATGCCCCAACTGTTGAATGACAGCACTTCCATTTATGTACCGCAGCCCTGCACCCTGTTGGAGGTGAGCGACCTGACCCCGCAGGAAAAGCTGTTCCGCTTGCGTCTGGATGGCGGTGGCGAACTCGGGCAACAGCCGGGGCAGTTTGTCCAGGTGTCGATTCCGGGATTAACCGAAGCGCCGATTTCGGTTGCCAATTCGCCGACTCGACGCGGATATTTTGAACTGGGGGTGCGTAAAGCGGGAGCCCTGACCGGGGCCATGCACCAGTTGCAGCCCGGCGACACGCTTGGTATCCGCGGCCCTTTCGGCCGTCCTTTTCAACTGGCGGCACTTGCCGACAAAGAGGTGCTGTTGATCGCCGGGGGGTGCGGGTTGGCTCCACTGCGGTCATTGATCCAGTACTGTCAGGATCGGCCGGGCGATTTCAAATCGGTCCATATCCTTTACGGGGCTCGTTCTCCGCAGGATCTGTTGTTTAAGGAAGACCTGGAAAACTGGCAGATCAGCGAGAGGTTTAGTTGCCGTTACATCGTTGATAAATCTCCGGGCAGTTCCTGTTATGACGGTGAAACCGGCCTGATTACCCGGCTGATCGGCGCTCTTGAGATTGATTCGAAAAATGGCTGTGCCGTGGTGGTTGGGCCGCCCCCCATGTACCGGCCGGTGATCGCTGAATTGCGTCGACTCGGCTTGACCGGGAAGCGACAGATCATGCTTTCCCTGGAGCGGCAAATGCGTTGCGGCATCGGCAAGTGCGGGCACTGTACCATTGAGCATCTCTATTGCTGCACTGATGGGCCGATCTTCTGGCTGGAAGAGATTGAGCATTTGCGGGGGGCGCTATGACCGCCACCCTGACCACCTGCCCCTATTGCGGTACCGGCTGCAATTTTTATCTACTCCGCGATGAAGATGGTCGACTGACCGGGGTTGAGCCTGCCGGAAATCACCCAACGAGTCGGGGGCAACTTTGTATCAAGGGGTGGAATGCCCATGCTTTTGTCGAGCATCCCGACCGGTTGACCATCCCGCAGATCCGGACCAAGGGGAATCTGCAGCCAGTGGACTGGCAGACCGCCCTCGATCTGATCCATGAAAAATTGAGCGGCATTGCCGAAAAGCACGGCCCTGACAGTTTGATGTTCCTTTCCTCGGCCAAGGTCAGTAATGAAGAAAACTACCTGTTGATGAAGCTGGCGCGCGCCGGTTACGGCACCAACAATATCGACCACTGTGCCCGGCTCTGCCATTCATCGACGGTCACCGGGCTGGTCGAAACCCTCGGTTCTGGGGCGATGACCAACAGCCTGAGCTGTTTTGACGAAACTGAACTGATCTTTGTCATCGGTTCCAACACCACCGAGCAGCATCCGTTGATCGGCAGTCGGATTCTGCAAGCGGTGTGGCGGGGAGCCAAGCTGATCGTTGCCGACAGTCGCAAAATTCGCTTGGCCCGGCATGCTGACCTGCACCTGCGGCATATGAACGGGACGGATGTGGCGCTGCTCAACGGTCTGATGCGGCAGATTCTACTGGAAGGGCTGGAAAATCGATCCTTCATCGAATCACGCACCGAGAATTTTGCCGCGCTGGAAAAATCCCTTGCGCCGTTCCATCCGGAATACGTGGGGAAAGTCACCGGTTTATTGCCGGAGCAGATTGTTTCAGCGGCCAGGATGTATGCCGAGGCGGAAAAAGCCATGATTGTTTACGCCATGGGGATCACCCAGCACAGCCATGGTGTTGACAATGTTCGGGCTGTTTCCAATCTGGCATTGTTGACCGGGAATCTCGGCCGGCCGGGGACCGGGGTCAACCCGCTGCGCGGGCAGAATAATGTGCAGGGCGCTTGCGACATGGGTGCCCTGCCGGATGTCTACAGCGGTTACCAGCGGGTCTCTGACCCGGCGGCCCGGTTGAAATTTTCCGCAGCCTGGCAGACGCGTCTTCCGGAGAAACCGGGGCTGATGTCCACTCATGCCATTGAGGCCGCAGCGGCGGGGAAGATTCGTGGCATGTTGATTCTCGGAGAAAACCCCATGCTTTCAGATGCGAACCAGAATCTGGTGCGGCAGGCGTTGGAGAAGCTTGAATTTCTGGTGGTGATCGATATTTTCCCGACCGAAACCGCGCAACTGGCGGATGTTGTCCTTCCGGCGGCCTGCTACGCTGAACGGGACGGGACCTTCACCTCGACCGAACGCCGGGTGCAGCGTGGCCGCAAAGCGCTCACACCACCGGGAGAGGCACAGGCGGATTGGCAGATTCTCTGTGCGCTGCTGCAACGTTGCGGGGTCAATGCGGATTATGTCGAGCCGGGTGAAATCATGGCCGAAATTTCCAGACTGACCCCGAGTTATGCGGGCATCAGTTATGCGCGCCTGGAGGGTAATGGTCTGCAATGGCCCTGCCCGGACGCCCAGCATCCCGGCACGCCCATTCTTCACCGCGAACAGTGTGCCCGCGGCAAAGGACGCTTCAGTCCGGTTGCTTATCGACCACCAAAAGAGCTGCCGGACGCGAGTTATCCCTTGCTTCTTAACACCGGGCGGATCGGCATTCACTGGCACACCGGCAGTATGACCCGGCGCAGCCACCTGCTCGACCGTGAAGAGCGCAGTGCTTTTGTCGAAATCAACCCGGAAGATGCAGAAAAGCTTCAGGTGAGAACACGGCAACAGGTTAAGATCAGCAGCCGTCGCGGTGCTATTCAGGCTGCTGCGAAGCTGACCGAGAGGGTTCCACCGGGGCAGATTTTTATCCCTTTCCATTTTGCGGAAGGGGCCGCCAACGCTTTGACCAACAACGCCCTTGATCCGGAATCGGGCATCCCGGAGTTCAAGGTCTGTGCGGTGAGGATCGATCCATGTTGAAAAGACTGGTGGAAAGGGATCTCTACGATCTGCTTGGCCGGATTGCCGACTCCTACCGCCTGCGGGTTCCCGGTCTCCTCGATGATGGAACCCGCACTCTGCTCCCCTGGGATGGTCAGCAAATCTCTTTGTTCGGGGAACCTCCACAGCGTAAACCAACGGCTTATTTCTTCCCGCAAACGGATCCATTGCTGAAGATCGATCCGCGAGGGCAGGCCACTTCTGCTGCTGTGGCCGAGAAACCTTTCGCCCTGTTCGGGCTTGACTCTATCGACCTTGCCGCACTTGCTTTTACCGATCGATTTTTCAGCAACCCCCCGCCTGATGATCATTACCTGCGCCGTCGGAACGGTGCCCTGCTCATCGGTTTGACCGGTTATGCCGGGCCGAGCCGGGAATTCCTCCCGTTGGTAAAGGGAAACTGTGACCTGGAATTGATTGCCTGTGGTGAATATTGGCTGGCCAGAGCCGGTTGCAAATCTGCGGATCATTGGCTTGCTCACTATCCGCATGGCGATCAAGAACAATTGGCGGTGCTGCAGCGTGAATCAGCACAGTGGAACCACTGGGCAGCGGTGGCTGTGCAGCAAGCCATGGAACTACTCCAGCAGGATCTGGTTCCCGACAGTTTTTGGGAGGAAATTGCCTCACGTTGCATTCTTTGCAGTGGTTGTAACCTGGCCTGCCCGACCTGTACCTGCTTCTGTGTGCAAGATCGCCAGACAGCCACCGGAACGGTGCGCAGCCGGGTTTGGGACTCTTGCCAGCTGGATGCGTTTATGCGCGAGGCCAGCGGCCATAACCCGCTGGGGACCGAAGCTCTGCGGACCCGGCGACGGATTTATCACAAGTTGGTTGCGGACCCTGAGCGCTGGGGAGAGCCGGGCTGTGTTCTCTGTGGACGTTGCGATCGAGCCTGCCCGACGGGGATCGGGATGTTCGCGGTGACGAAGGAGATCGTCAGTCGGTTTGCGATCTCTTCTCCGGATTAATGGCTGATGGCGTCGCAAAAAGTCCGCCCTACTGCGTTACAGCGTTTTTTCAGGACCTCGACATACCATATGTATGCCTTCACCCCTGAAAAACCACTTGGCCTTGTAGGTCGAAATTTTTGCTTAGCCATCTCATAACTTTTTGCGAGTGCATCAATGGCTGTGTTCGGAACAAAACAGCCTGCCGGGAATTCCCGGCAGGCTGACAAAGCACGACGAGGCAGTCACTGTTCAGGCCCAGCAATAATCATCTCCGTCGACTGTTTCTGAAAGAACTGAGAGGAATGACTTTTCGGCCGGGTCATTGACAATCTCAGCCAGCCCATGGTTGACAGACCAGATGGCTCCACAGCCACTGCATTCGATGATCCCTTCGGTAAAACCATCAGAGTGCAGATCAACTTCATTGTGATCGTAACGATTGCATACGGGACACTTCATAACTTTCTCCTTTGAGATATGGTTAAAAATAACAAAAATTGGTTATTGATTCTGAATTATATCCTCCGCAATGACTTATGCAACCTTAATATTTAAAAAAATAACGATAAAACAGCATGTTATAGGCTGTTTTGTTTTGCTGAGTAGATCGCTGGTTTAATTAGGAAATATCCTATAAGATATAAATTCACCGAAATGCTACTGAATAGGCCAATCTACCCCAATAGTGTGTTTTGCTCAGTAAATCATCTGTTTGAAAAAAGAACGGTGAAGGACGGTGGAATGCGGGAGAAAGGTGTCGGAAAAAAACTTTTTCCCCCTCTTCTGACAACAACTGATTTCATAACAGAAGATGGCTCAGTCAAACAGAAGCAAAACAACTGTAAATGTGGTGAATTACAGTGCCGCAGTTTTGATGGCGTCGCAAAAAGTCCGACCTACTGCGTTACAGCGTTTTTTCAGGACCTCGACATACCATATGTATGCCTTCACCCCTGAAAAACCA
>JADFVC010000329.1 GCA_015222355.1 Chloroflexota bacterium
AGGGGCACTGCTCGAAGAGATCATGGGGGAGCGCGACGCGATTGCCGATTCGGATCAGGGGAAAAGCTTTCGCGCCTTCTGGGATTTTCTCATGTCGCAGACTCGCCAGGAGGAGTTGACCCAACTGCTGGAGCAGGTGCTGGCCCTGCCACCGGTCGTCGAGATGCAGCCCGAGCCTCGTTTACATCGTGTACACTACGACTGGCTCGAGGCCGGTGAAAACACCCAGCGTACCGTCGCCCGACTTTCGCAGCAGCTCAGGCGTTTTCTCGATGATCAGGCCTGGCTGGAGAATCGGCGTATCATGGATATTCTGCACACCCTCGAAGGCCGGGTGCTGGCTGTGCGCGAAGCTCCACCGACCGGTAATTTCATGCCGCTGGCCGATACGGCCGCCAGCATCGAACTACCGATGGAGCGCCCGCTCTATCGGCCGCCGGTTAAACCGCTGATCGCTGATGTGGAGTTGGAGGAGGGTGATGCCGAGGTGGACGCCGCAGTGCTCTACGCACAGGTGGTGATCGACCGGGCGGAACTCTCCCGTCATATCCGTCAGTCGTTGCAGGCGCGTGCGCAAATCAGCCTGGGAGAACTGGTATCCGCCCATCCGCTACGACAGGGACTGGCAGAACTGGTGACCTATCTGCAGCTGGCGAGCGACTGGCCGCACACGGTGGTGGATGAGGAAACCCTTGACACCATCGAATGGCAAACGCAGGACGGGGTCTCTCGACGCGCCCGTTTGCCACGGGTCATTTTCGTGAGAAATTAATTAGGGCTCTGTTGATGGACGAAATAGATATTCAGACAATGGCGCCACCCGGTGCAAATCACGATCTTTCAGCGATCGTGGTACCGCTGCTCAAGGGGGTTCTCTATCAGGGGGACAATCCGGACCAGTGGAACTCTCTGCTCCGTCTACAGGTTCAGGTGCGCGATTATGTGACCGTGCTCGGGCTGGAGCTGGTACTGGACGAGGCCGAGGGATATGCTTTTTTGCGCTCAAAACCTGAGGGTGGCGACGAGGATACGTCCAAACTGCCGCGTCTGGTGGCACGCCGACAGCTGTCGTTTCCGGTCAGTCTGCTGCTGGCTCTGCTGCGCAAGAAACTGGCAGAGTTTGACGCCGGTGGCGGCGACACAAGGCTGATCCTCTCCCGCGACGAGGTCGTGGAGTTAATCCGCGTCTTTCTGCCTGCGGGGAGCAACGAGACCCGGCTGATCGATCAGGTCGATACGCATCTGAACAAGGTCGCCGAGCTGGGGTTCGTCCGTCGCTTGCGCGGTCAGGAGCGGATGTTCGAGGTCCGGCGCATCCTCAAGGCTTTCGTCGATGCCCAGTGGCTGGCAGAGTTCGATCAGCGTCTGGCCGCTTATCAGAGTCAACTGACGCAACAGGAAAAGACCACCGATGAGTGAGACACTGGAACTTGAATTTATCGGCGATGACCAGTTAGCCGGTTTTCGCTTGCAGCGCCTTGAGGTGTTCAACTGGGGTACCTTCGACGATCGGGTGTGGACGCTGCATCTCGATGGCAAGAACGCCTTGCTCACCGGCGACATCGGTTCGGGCAAGTCGACCCTGGTGGATGCGGTGACCACCCTGCTGGTACCGGCCCAGCGCATCGCCTACAATAAGGCGGCCGGAGCCGAGGCCCGCGAGCGCACTCTGCGTTCCTATGTGCAGGGCTACTACAAGTCCGAACGCAACGAGATAAGCGGCAGCGCCAAGCCGGTCGCGCTGCGCGATCATAATAGCTATTCGGTAATTCTGGCGGTGTTTCACAACGCCGGCTACAGTAAAACAGTGACGTTGGCCCAGGTGTTCTGGATGAAGGACGCACAAGGACAGCCCGCGCGGTTCTATGTCGCCTGTGAGCAGGATCTCTCCATTGCCGCCGATTTTGCCCGCTTCGGGACCGAGATTGGCAATTTGCGCAAACGGTTGCGCGGGGCGGGGGTGACGCTGTTCGACAGTTTTCCGCCCTACGGGGCTTGGTTTCGGCGGCGTTTCGGCATCGACAACGAGCAGGCGCTGGATCTCTTTCACCAGACC
>JADFVC010000330.1 GCA_015222355.1 Chloroflexota bacterium
ACGGGAATTTGAGAGCGAATAGCAGGGCTATTCGTCGAAAATTGCCGTGAAGATGGGCCGATCAGCTAATTTCGTAGTAGGTTTTTGTTAAGCCCGACAGCCTCCTAGACTCGACTTTCACCTCTCCCGTTCGGCCAGCAAAGCGGAAACCGCCCTCCAAAGACGTAACTTGCCGATCAAACCGGGCTTCAGATCGACATGGGCAAGACCGTCGACCAGGTAAAGTCGGGCTTGGCCGTCTGGCACCGCCCGGGACAAAGCCCTGCTCTCGGGGTAGGGAATGATCGGATCGTCATAACCGTGCACCAGGATCAACCTGCTCGACAACTGGTTCAGGTCCTTGTCGGCCAGGTCAAGGGCGACGATGTCGTTGCGGATTCCCTCAGGAAGTCTTTTCATCAGCGATTCGGCCTGGTGCGGGTCCTGGTTGGTGATAAAGGCGTACAACGCCCTCCCTTCTGCGGTCAGAGCTATCGCCAGGTCACCTAGGGGCGCGGCGAGATTCTCTTTTTTCCGCTCGCACATCGCTCTGAATCGCTCCCGATCCGCCAAATCGGATAATCGATCCAGATTACTCAGCACGAACACCCACTTACCATACGCATTGGGGCGGAGGTGTTTCGACTTCCCCTCGTCCATGAAGTGCCCGGTGGTGGAAAAGACCAGGACCTTGTTCAGATCGTGGTAACCACCGACGGCAAAGATGAAATTGACGCGATCGCGAATCTCCGGCTCAAGGGCGGCAAGGACTGCCGGCCCTGCGGCATAACTGAAGGCGATAATTCCGGCCCGCCCGCCAGGGGAAAATTCCGGCCGGCTCAGCACGGTAAAGGCATCGATCAGTTCCCTGACATTGTCGGGGCCGACCTGAAGCTTGCGCAGACTGTCCAGGTCAGGAACCAGGATGTTGAAGCGAGCCCGCGCGAGACTCTTGGCAAACGCCACCAGTCGCGCATCGTCCTTGCCGGTTTCGGCCGCACCGGGCACCAGAAGAAGTCCGGCCAGGGCATCCTGCCCAGACTGATAGAGATCGGCTTTATAACGACGGTTTTCGACACGGTAAACGTAAGGAGTGCGCAAGGGAGCCGGAGTAACACTCTTCCACCGGCTCGGACTGTCTCTGGCCGCGATATCCGCTAGCACCAAGGCGGCATGGTACTCCCGGGTCGGGGAACAGCCGGCGCAAAGCAGCAAAAGCAGCCCCATCCCAAAACACAAAAGCACCTTGGCCCGAAAACCACGCATAAAGGTTGCCTGCCTCATACCACCAACATCACGATTGCCTCCATGGGTCCGATTCAATATGCCAGACCCGCTTCGCTCATTTGAAACACAAGGACGAAGCATTAAAAGGGGACGGGTGCATATTCTGATCAAATCCGCCAGGCATTTATGATCTGAAACCAGCCATCTGTTATTGTCTGAAACTCGCCAGATAATATTACTTCAAAATCGCCGTCTGTTCTGATGGGTGATAGTAAGTTTCTCAGAATGCGAGAGTTGTGGGAAAGCTGCATTTCCCCTTTTCCATTCCCCCAGAATAAGGGGTGGAGCAACTTATCGGTCATTTTCAATAGCCCCTTAAGGCAATAAAGCAACAGCGTCCCGACGCTTCAGTCCGATGAGAAATGATGGACACTCCCCGTATTTCCCATAATTCACCATCCCCAAGACACACAAGGCCCCAGCCTGGTTCTCCGGATTGGGGCTTTCCTAAAAGTTGTGCCAGAATGCAGTCCTGCTTCACCTAAGGATATGTAGAACACTCATGGCGACCATTTTCAATGACCATGGGTGGCCGACCTGAGCTCAGAAAAGGTGGCGGGTTTCGCATCAAAATGACTGGCGAATTTCAAGCCGTAACGGGTGGCGGAATTGGGTAAGAATATGCAGCAACGCTTTGGCTTGCAACCATAGACAGATACTTGCTATCAAAAGGAGTTCCAATTGGCGGGGAGGGGCGGTCGCAAGCGCCGCTGGCGCGATCCCCGGAAAATCACCTTCATGTCAGCTCAATACATAAAATGCTTAATCTTCTCCCCCTTCTCCCCGATCTCGGTCATTGCATCAATGCCGATTTTCAGATGACTGTCGGCCCAGTTCTTAGTCACCTGTAGATCCGACTCCTCGGTCTTTACCCCCTCGGGAGTGAGTGGCACATCCGAGACCAGCAACAGTGCACCACGAGCGATGACGTTGTAGTGGCCGACGATAAAGATGGTTGCGGTCTCCATGTCGATGCCGATGCTGGTCATCTTTTTAAGTTTCTCCAGAAACGCCCGGTCGTGTTCCCAGATGCGTCGATTGGTCGAATAAACCACACCAGTGCGGTAATCGTGGCCGTATCCGAGGATCTTC
>JADFVC010000331.1 GCA_015222355.1 Chloroflexota bacterium
ACATAACGCGAAGCACTGCGCAACATCTTCAAGCGTTCATCGCTGAGACACTCTTTGCCAAGCTTCAACTTCAGTGAGGGGATAATCGAACACAGGTTCGCATTCCCGCAACGCTCACCAAAACCGTTCATGGTCCCCTGCACATGCGTTGCTCCACAGCTGACGGCCATCAGGGAATTCGCCACGGCGCATTCGCTATCATTGTGCGCATGGATCCCAATCGGCAGCGAAACAACTTTTGTCACTTCAGCCATCATCGCCGAAATTTCAAACGGCATGGTGCCACCGTTGGTGTCACAGAGAACAATACAATCGACATTGGCTGCAGCGGCCGCCTGCAGGGTCTTGATCGCGTATTCAGGGTTCGCCTTGTAACCATCAAAAAAATGCTCCGCATCGTAAATCACTTCAGCCACCCTGCCTTTGAGATAAACCAGCGAATCGTTGATCAGTTCGAGGTTCTCTTCTAAAGAAATTCGCAGAGCTTCGCGGACATGAAAATCCCAGGTTTTACCGAAAATAGTCACCGCATCCGGCTCGGCCTGGATCAGCATCTGGATATTGCTATCCTCAGCCGGAGTGACCCTGGCACGGCGGGTGGATCCGAAGGCCGCTATCTTGCTGTGGCTCAGGCTTTCTTTTTTGATCGCCTCGAAAAAAGTAATGTCCTTCGGATTCGAGCCTGGCCATCCACCCTCAATATAATCGATTCCCAGCTCATCAAGGCGCCTGGCAATCTGCACCTTATCCTGAACCTGAAAAGAAATATCTTCGGCCTGGGTGCCGTCCCGCAGGGTGGTATCATAAAGCTGAATCCGACTCATCACATAACATCCTTTCTCATTGGCAGTGGCGACTTACCCGGCATTCTCTTCCGACATGCCCAAGCCGAAAGCCTCATGTAAAACCCGTACAGCCAGTTCTGTGTACTTAGCGTCAATAACGCAGGATACCTTTATTTCACTGGTTGAGATCATTTCGATATTGATCCCTTCTCCGGCAAGGGTTTCAAACATGGTCCGGGCAATCCCCGAATGGGAACGCATACCGACACCGATAATCGAAACCTTGGAAATATTCTCGTTGTGCTTGATGCCGCCGGCATTGATCGTCGGCGCAACCTCTTCAATGATTTTCAACGCTTTTTTACAATCACCCTTAGGCACCGTAAAGGTCATGTCGGTTTTGCCATCCTGGGAGACATTCTGGATGATCATGTCAACGGTGATATTTGCCTCGCTCAAGGGGGAAAAGATCCGCGCGGCGATCCCCGGCTGATCCGGCACACCCAAAATACTGATTTTTGCTTCATCCTTGTTATAGGCAATTCCTGAAACCAGCACGGTCTCCATATCCTGATCCTCCTTCATCACCAGAGTTCCCGGTTTGTCATCAAAGCTGGAACGTACATGAACCACGACGTTATATTTTTTGGCAAATTCGACACTGCGGATCTGTAGAATTTTGGCGCCCAACGAGGCCATCTCAAGCATTTCCTCGTAGGAAATTTTCTCGATTTTACGCGCTTCGGGAACCATCCGCGGGTCAGTTGTATAGACCCCGGCGACATCGGTATAAATCTCACAGACATCAGCCTTAAGAGCGGCCGCCACAGCCACTGCTGAAGTATCTGACCCCCCCCGGCCAAGGGTCGTGATATTCCCCTGGTCATCAATCCCCTGGAATCCGGCAACGATAATAATCGTCCCGTTTTTCAGATCCTCTCGGACCTTCTTGTCGTCGATCTCCTTGATACGCGCCCGCGAATGAGCATGATCTGTCAGCACCGGGATTTGCGAACCAAGATAACTTTTGGCATTGTATCCCATCGATTGTAAACACATTGATAACAGGGCAATGGTCACCTGCTCGCCGGTCGAAACCAGCACATCATACTCACGCTCGCTGGGAAATTCACAGATTTCATCGGCCAGACCGACCAATCGGTTCGTTTCACCGGCCATGGCCGAAACAATGACGACGACATCGTTCCCATCATCAAACGTCCTGGCCACACGACGGGCGACATTGCGAATTTTGTCCACAGTCCCCACGGAGGTTCCACCATATTTCTGCACTACCAGGGCCATGATTAGTCCTCTTCCTCCCTATTGAAAAAAACCGACAGCACAAACGTAACTGCCAGCATCGCTGAAATATTCTAACCTGCTGAAAAGACCCTTGATAGCAGGAAATTCATGGCTGGTCAAAAGCTTTTTGCCGGCGGTTTAAGCTTGTGCAGAGGTTAACCGTTCCATGCTTTACGCAAGCGATCGAACAGCTGCATTGCCACCTCGCCGCGGCCGGTCAAAATAATCTTTCTTGAGTCCTCACCCAAATTCTCCAGAACGATCCATAACCCAGGGATTTCATGGTTATTGAGCCGTTCCGGCCATTCAACCAGAGCAACGCCCTGACCAAAGGCAAAATCATCAAAACCAAGTTCAATCAACTCATCTGGATTACTGAGACGGTAGAGATCAAAATGATAAAGGTCAAGCCGCGCTGAATAATGGTTCATCATGGTAAACGTCGGGCTGGTGATCGGGGTCCGCGGGTCAACTCCCAGACCACGGGCAATACCGCGGGCCAATACCGACTTCCCGGCACCCAGATCCCCCTGTAACAGAATCAGGGCCGGTTGCTCCAGCAGCCGGCCCAGTTGAATCCCCAGTTCTAAAGTCTGCGCCTCACTGGCACTGATAAATGACCAGGTGGACAAGTTCAATCCTCTATCGCCCGAATCAGATCGAGACGCGCAACCACACCGATCATCTTGCCTGCCTCGACAACCGGGAGGAGATGCACTTTATGTTTGCTCATCAGCCCGGCAATCTCCCGCAAACTGGTTTCCGGCGTGCAGACGACCGCCGGTTTGTTGCACAGTTCACCAACCGTGGTCGCCGTCACCCGGTCAACCTGCGCTTTGAAACTCTTCTCACTGTCGAGATAAAAAACCCCCTCAAACAGCGCCATGACCGTCGGAATATGCAGCGGCTTCTGCTGTTCAACCAAGTCGGTTTCACTGATAACACCGACCAGCTTCCCACTGCTATCCAATACCGGCATATTGCCGTAGCGGGTTTCAACAAATTTGCGTGCCAGTTCCTTTAAACTGGTATCGGTTGTCACCGTCATCACTTCGCGACTCATAATCTCTCGTGCTGTCAACATACCCAAGCTCCTTCCACAAGTTCCCGCCGAGCGACCGGAAGTTGTAACAGCAGGTCAGCGGCAGCCATTCCTGCCGTCCCCTGCTTTGCTGAAACCAATTCGGCGGCTCGCCCATGCAGCCATGCGGCCAATACCGCAGCGGCAAAGGGATCAGATCCCTGCGCCAACAGACCACCAATCAAGCCGGCAAGGACATCTCCGCTCCCGCCACTGGCCAACCCGTCATTACCACTGTTGTTGATCCGCACCCGGCCATCCGGAGCAGCGATCACTGTCCGAGCACCTTTAAGCAACAAAACAACTCCATATTCAGCAGCGAAATCTGTCGCGACCCGATAGCGATCAGCTTCGATTTCGGCAACACTCAAACCGGAAAGTCGTGACATCTCCCCCGGGTGTGGCGTCAGAATAAACGGCTTTCCGGAGTGCTGCTTGAGCAGAGCAGTTTGACCCGCCAACAGATTTAAGCCGTCGGCATCAATGACCAGAGAACCGTCAGCGTTCTTGACCAACCAGGCGAGCAACTCCACCAGATCCCTGTTTTGTCCCAACCCGGGGCCAACCACCAAAGCTTGCCGACCCGTCAACAATTCCGCTATTTGTGATTGCGCCTGCTTGCTGAGGAGACCATCAACATCGACCAGCGGACAGGTCATCGCTTCGGTCAGCTTGACCTCCAGAATATCATGAATCGAAGCCGGGGCGGCAACTGTCACCAAACCACAACCGCTGCGCACGGCCGCATTGCCGGCCAGTGCAGCCGCTCCGGTTTTCCCGATCGAGCCGGCCAGAATCAGCAGATGCCCGAAACAACCCTTGTGACCCTGCTGCGGGCGGTCCGGCAGCAAACCAGCGGCCTCTTCGGCACCGACCAGCGCCACATCACTGGCAAGCCCAGCGCGGCCAGTCTCAGGAATACCGATATCGACCACTTCGACACGACCGGCACAAGCCGCCCCGGGATGACTGCCATGGCCAACCTTGGCATGATCGAAGGTAACCGTCAGGGCCGCCTGTACAGCTGATCCGCAGATCCGACCCGTGGAAGCATCGACACCGGACGGGATATCGACGGAACAAACGGGAACGCCCGCACTGTTTATAATCTCAATCGCTTCGGCGTAAAGGCCGCGCACTTCTGACTTCAGCCCGGTACCCAGCAGAGCGTCGATAATGATCGCCGGTGCAACGGCCGCAACACTGCTGCGCAACTGGCGCACATCGGCAACGTAGGTGACCGGCTGTTCAAGCTGTTGCAGAATGTTGAGCATCACCGCCGCGTCGCCGACAATGTCAGACTCTTTTCCCAGGATCAACGTCTGCACCTGCCAGCCACGATCAGTAAGAATCCGCGCCATCACATAGCCGTCACCGCCATTGTTCCCCTTCCCCGCCACTACCAGCAAGGGCCCGGGGAAATACTCGCCAAACTCACGGCTGAAAACCTCGCTGGACGCCCGCCCGGCATTCTCCATCAGAACCACACCGGGAATCCCGAGCTGTTCGATCGCCTGCCGGTCAATTGCCTGCATTTCTTCTACCCGAATCAGTCGCATCAAGACTCCAGAATAACCGTCGCTACGGCGTAATCGCCATCATGGGAATAACTGAGATGGCTTGCCTTAATTGCCCGTTCCACCAGCATTTCCGCGGCACGACCCGACAACTGTAACGAAGGGCAACCCAGCTGATCACGCACCACGACCACCTGTTGCCAGGCAAGGCCATCTCGCAAACCGGTCCCCAGTGCCTTCAGGAAAGCCTCCTTGGCAGCGAAGCGAGCCGCCAGGTGCGGGGCCGGATCTTTCATTTTCAACGCATATTGCAGTTCTTCTGCCGAAAAAACCCTCTTCAGGATCTTGTTTCCCGGGTCGAGAAATTTACGAAAACGCTCAACTCGGGCCAGGTCGGTCCCGATCCCGACAATCGCCACACTGTTAACCTTTCAACAGTTCCAGCATTTCACGCACCGCCCGCTCCATACCGACCAGAGCTGCACGAGCCACGATGCTATGCCCGATATTGAACTCCTCAATTCCTTTGAGAGCAACCACCGGGCCGATATTACGGTAGTTGAGACCATGTCCGGCATTGACACCAAGCCCCAATTTACGCGCCGCACTGATGGCCAGTTCAATCCGCTGTAACTGCTCCCGTCGATCGACTTCTGTACGCATTTCGCAATAGCTGCCGGTATGAATTTCGATATAGTCGGCACCGACCTTGTAGCTGGTCTTGATCTGTTCAAGATCCGGTTCCACAAACAGGCTGACAACAATCCCTGCCTGTTTCAGCAGAACAATTTTCTGTTTCAGGGTCGCACGCAGCAGATTAACATCCAAACCGCCCTCAGTGGTCAGTTCATGACGTCCTTCCGGCACCAATGTCACGGCGTCCGGGAGAATCTTTAACGCAATGGCGATCATTTCATCAGTCAACGCCATCTCCAGGTTCAGCCGGGTTTTGATGGTCTTCCGTAACAGTTCAACATCCCGATCCTGAATATGGCGACGATCTTCTCGCAAGTGCACAGTGATCCCATGAGCACCGGCAAATTCCGCCAACATGGCGGCCGCAATCGGATCGGGTTCATCAATCCCCCGTGCCTGGCGAATGGTGGCGATATGGTCTATATTGACCCCAAGTTTTGCCAAAATTCCAACTCCTTTATCCAGGAGGCTGTCGGACTATTCAAGCCGTTCTAATATTTGTTGGTGACAGGTTAAGCTCCGAGGTGCTCCCTGACCGCCTCGGCAACACTATCAGCCAGTTCGGTGATCCGCAACTGATCCTTACCCTCGATCATCACCCGCAGTAACGGCTCTGTTCCGGAGTAGCGGACCAGCACCCGACCTTTTCCGGCCAGCTCCGCCTCAACCTCATCGATCACTTTTTTAATCGGCGCAATATCGGCAAGAGCGGCTTTTTTCCGCACGCGAACGTTCACTAACACCTGGGGCAGTGAAGTCATCACCTTGGCCAGTTCCGAGAGATGTTGACCCGTGCGTTGAATGATTGCCAGCACCTGCAATGCTGAAAGAATACCGTCCCCGGTACTGCTATGATCAAGGAAGATCATATGTCCGGACTGCTCACCTCCGAGAGTGTAACCCTCTTTGCGCATCTCCTCGACAACATAACGATCACCGACAGCAGTCCTGACCACCTTGCCTCCAGCCTGCTGCATGGCGATATCGAGACCCATATTGCTCATTACCGTTGCAACCACCGTGTTTTTTGCCAGTTGCCCGGATTTAATCATCTCGCTTCCGCAGATCGCCAAGATGTGATCACCATCGACCTCATCCCCCTTTTCGTCGACAAAAATCACCCGGTCAGCATCACCGTCGAGGGCGATGCCGAGATCGGCTCGGTATTCACGCACCTTCTCCGCCATAACCTCCGGGTGGAGCGAACCGCAACCGTCATTGATGTTCAGACCGTTCGGCTTAACCCCGAGCGGAATAACCTCTGCCCCCAATTCTGTCAAGACCGCCGGGGCCACTTTGTACCCTGCTCCATGGGCACAATCGAGGACAATCCGCAGTCCCTGTAAGTCGAGATCTCGCGGAAAACTGTTTTTCAGATAAACCACATAACGGCCGATAGCATCATCGATCCGATAGGCCTTACCGACATCGTCCGCGATCGGCCGCAGCTCTTCGAGCCGGTTGTTGAGAATCAGATCCTCAATTCTCAACTCCAAATCATCCGGAAGCTTGAACCCGTCGCTGGAAAAGAATTTGATGCCGTTGTCTTGATAGGGGTTGTGCGAGGCGCTGATCACCACCCCGGCATCCGCGCGCATTGACGAGGTAATAAAGGCAATACCCGGGGTTGGCAAGGGCCCAACCAGGAGAACATCGACCCCCATGGAGCAGATCCCGGCAACCAGGGCATTTTCAATCATATATCCGGACAAACGAGTATCCTTGCCAATCACCACCCGGTGGCGACGGCTTGCATTTTTTTTGAAAACATAGGCTGCGGCACGTCCCAGGTGCATCGCCATTTCAATCGTCATCGGTTCGA
>JADFVC010000332.1 GCA_015222355.1 Chloroflexota bacterium
ACGGTTTTCGAGAATATCGAAACCGGCATCCTGACCTTTGACCACAACTATAGGGTGACCTCCGTAAATGGTCCGGCCTGCACGATTCTCGATATTGAACGGCCGGCAAGCGACTGCGACTGGCAACCGTTGCTTGCCGATTGGCCGGAGCTGGGGAATGTGCTGGGTGGTTGGTTTACTGTACACGAGATGGCCGACGCCGATCCTTTGCGGATGTATGTTCCTGTCGAGCGGGCAGGGCGCAAGCTGACGTATCGGATGGTCCTTTTCTCGTTACGCTTCCGCCAGCAGACCGGCTGGTTGTTGACGATTGAAGATTTGACGGAACGGGTTAACATGCGTCAGCAGATGGCGCGGATGGATCGCTTGGCCTCTCTCGGTCGGATGTCGGCCGGAATCGCTCACGAAGTGCGTAATCCCTTGACCGGGGTCAGCCTGTTGCTCGACGAATTGCATGATCGGTTGCTCGGTAAGGAGGCCGATCAGCAGCTGATCCGTCGTGCGTTGGGGGAGATTGAGCGACTGGAAGGGCTGGTCAACGAACTGCTGCACTTCGCCTCGATGCCGGTGCCACAACTGGCGCATGGGTCCATTGTGGATGTTTTACAGGACTCTTTATTTCTGGTGCGCAAACAGTGTCAGCGTTCTGGAATCAAGATTATAGAGCAATTTCTGCCCAACCTCCCGGCCATCGTGATGGATGCCGATCGGCTAAAGCAGGTTTTTCTGAATTTGTTCAATAACGCGATTGATGCCATGCCCGATGGTGGTGAACTGTTGATTAGTGCGAAACTATCGGATGATTCTGTATTGCTTGGCATCAGGGATACCGGTCTCGGCATAGACGCAGAAATTTTGCCGCTTATTTTTGAACCTTTCTATACCAACAAAGGGCAGGGGACCGGTCTGGGATTGGCAATCAGTTATAATATTGTCTCCGATCATGGCGGAGAGATTGACATAGAAAGTAAGCCGGGTGAAGGAACAACGGTTTTTATCCGTTTGCCGTTAAAGTCTATGATCTGATCTTTTCATAAAAGGGCATGGCGGATATCGGCCATTTTATTGTTGTTCTGTCCCCTTCGGCTTGTTTTTTAAACTGGCAGCTCGAAATATGGCTAAAATTGACCATTTTTCTTGCCACCAGTTTTTTTTATGGCTATATTTCACACTACATAAAAAACATAACGACGCGGAGCTGGTGTATGGAAAAGATACTGATCGTTGACGACGAAGCATTTATTCGCGAGAATCTTGAACGGATTCTTGCTGACAATGGCTATCGGCCGTTATCAACTGAATCGCCCGAAGATGCGGTGCGGATCGTTGCTGATGAAGAGATCAGTCTGGTTCTGCTCGACCTGAACTTGGGCAGCAGCAGTGGGCTCGACGTGCTGCGGGCGATGAAAGAGGTCGATCCCGATATCCTGGTGATTATCATCACCGGTTACGGAACGGTCGAAAGTGCTGTTGAAGCGCTGAAAATCGGTGCCTACGATTACATTAAGAAGCCGTTCAAGGCTGATGCCATCCACCTGATCGTTAAGCTGGCGCTGGAAACTCAGCAGTTGCGGCGTAAAGTAAGGCGACTGTCAAGGGATGTGTCTGGTATCAATATGGTTGGCAACAGCCCGGAATTGCTGCAGATTTTCCGCCAGATCCGTGAGGTTGCCAAGCATGAAACCGCAACCGTACTGATCACCGGGGAGAGCGGCACCGGCAAAGAACTGGTCGCACACGCCATCCATAACCTGTCGCCGCGCAGTGAGCGACCCTTTGTCGAAATCAATTGCGGATCTTTACCGTTCAACCTGCTGGAAACCGAACTGTTCGGTCATGAGCGGGGTGCTTTTACCGATGCAAAGGTGCGAAAAATCGGCCTGTTCGAAGAGTCGGATACTGGTTCGTTTTTTCTGGACGAGATCGGTGAAATGGATATGAGCCTGCAGGTTAAGCTGTTGCGGGTACTCGAAGATCGAAAAATTCGCCGGTTGGGTGGAAATCGTAATATTGACATAAATGTCCGCATCATTGCGGCAACCAACACAGATATCAAGGGGGCTATCGCCCGCAAGGAGTTTCGCGAAGATCTCTATTACCGGCTCAATGTCTTCCCGATCCATATCCCGCCGCTACGTGAGCGGCGGGACGATATCCCGGTTCTGCTTGAATTCTTTTTGCAACGATTCAGCAAGGAGTTCCAAAAGGCAATGAAAGGCTTCTCCCGTGATGCTCTCGATCTGCTGATGCGTTATCACTGGCCCGGGAATGTGCGTGAATTACGCAATGTGATAGAGAGGATCTTCATCATGCATGATGTCGAGCAGATCAAGCCCGATCATCTGCCGCGGGAAATCTGGGGCGAGGCGCCGCAGAGCGAGATGTCGTTCAGTTTTGAAATTCCACCGGAAGGGATTGTGCTGGATGATGTGGTCGGTCAGGTCGAAAAGGAGTTGGTCGAAAAAGCCTACAAGATCACCGGCGGCAATGTGGCAAAAACTGCCCGTATTCTCAATGTGCCGCGTGGAACCCTGCGTTACAAGCTGGAAAAGTATGAGTTGAACTGCGAGTAGTAGAGCTTCTTTTCTAAAAAAAAAAACAAATCGTCCAGATTGGCTGAAATCAGCCGGTTTGGACGATTTTTTGTTTCTCCCCCGTGCTGTAGGTCTGGTTGATATCCAGAGTCTAAGGCTGATCTGTTTTTTAAGTATACGGGATAGCTAAGGAATCAAGATTTTGTAGACAGATTTCCTCTCCTTGGCATCAGCGTTGCTCTAATAACTACTGGAGCTTTTGACATTATAACTGAATCAAGCAACAGGAAAGAAAAATGATAACATCTATGTGGGATCGTCTCTGGACGATGCATGATGACACCAAGGCGATGTTCGCTTTTACCCCGAAAGCGATGAAACGACTGCTGACCCGCGACCGCGGCATGTTTTCGGTTCGCGATAGCGAGCACGATGTTGATCTGGCGGAGGAAATGTCAGAAGCGCCTGCAGAGCACACCAGGCGGGTGATAACCGGCCCCGGTGGTGTCGATGAAGGTGAGCCGCGCGAATACACCACCCGGCAGAAAATCGGCTTGCTGCTCGGTCCGGCGCTCTTTATCTTGATGTTGCTGATTCCGACTCCCGCCGGCATGGAGCCTGCGGCGCAGAAGATGGCCGCCATGGCTCTGCTGATGGCCACCTGGTGGATGTGCGAATCGATTCCGATTCCGGCCACCAGTCTGCTGCCGATTGCCCTGTTTCCTCTGTTGGGGATTATGCACACCAAGCAGGCGACTGCACCCTATGCCAGCCACCTGATTTTCCTCTTCATGGGCGGTTTCATCATTGCCTTGTCCATGCAGCGCTGGAACCTGCATCGCCGCATCGCCATGAATATCGTCAAGGCGGTTGGTTTTTCACCGGGGCGATTGATTTTCGGCTTTATGGTCGCGACTGCGGCTCTTTCTGCTTTCGTTTCGAACACCGCAACCACCGTGATGATGATGCCGATCGGTCTGGCGATTATTGCCCACGTGGTTGAAGAAGGGAAGAAGGAGGGGCTTGATAAAACCATCGATTTCTCCCAGGGCAACTTCAACTTCGGCCTCAATCTGATGCTCGGCATTGCCTATGCCGCCTCCATCGGTGGTGTCGCTACCCTGATCGGTACCCCGCCGAATACTATTCTCGCCGGTTATTTGCAAAAGACCTACGGTTATGAAATCACCTTCGTCGATTGGATGAAGGTCGGTGTCCCTTTGGTTGCCATC
>JADFVC010000333.1 GCA_015222355.1 Chloroflexota bacterium
CTGCGCAAGTACCCGGATGCGACCAGCCGGCAGGCGCGGCAGGATGCGGCAGAGCTGTACTGTGTTGAGCCTTCCTGGGTGATCCTGGCGAACGGTTCCGATGAGCTGCTCAATAACCTGGTCCGGGCCTTTGCCGGGGAGGGGGAAGAGATCGCCTACGTTCATCCCTCCTATTCCTATTATGCGACGCTGGCGGAAATCCAGGGTGCGAAGGTCCGTACCTTCGGTTTGACGGAAGATTTCCGTATCGCTGATTTTCCTGAACACTATGCAGGAAAGCTCTTTTTTCTCACCAGTCCCAACGCACCGCTCGGGTTTATTTTTGATAATGCTTACATTGAAGAATTAGCACAGCGTTGTGCCGGAGTCCTGGTGGTTGATGAAGCCTATGTCGATTTCACCGATCAGACGGCCATGACGCTGATCAAAAAGTACGAGAATATTGTTGTCACCCGGACCTTCTCAAAAAGCTATGCGCTGGCGGGGATGCGTTTGGGATTGGCGGTCGCCCGCCCGGAGGTGATTGCCGCCCTCGACAAGATTCGTGATCACTATCATCTGGACCGGCTGGCACTGGTGGCGGCCAGTGCCGCGCTCAAGGATCAGGAGTATCTGGAGTTGACTGTAGCCAAGGTGCGAAATGTTCGCGATTGCTTCGCTCGTGAGTTGTGTAAGCTCGGTTACCAGGTGATCCCATCGCACGGTAACTATATTTTTACCAGCCCCCCGGACGGTGACGGCAAGCGGGTTTACGATGCGCTTTTCGACCGCAAGATCCTGGTTCGCTATTTTTCCGATCCCTTGCTCAAACACGGCCTGCGGATTTCCATCGGCACCCGTGAAGAGATGAAGTCAATCCTGACGGCGATGACTGAGATTGGCTGATTCAGATCTGCATTTCCCGCCTGCTGAGGTCGCACCCCGCCTGCTTGACTGGTATGGCCTGGACGGGCGTGATCTGCCCTGGCGCAATACCCGTGATCCTTACCGGATCTGGCTCTCCGAGATCATGTTGCAACAGACCACGGTGACGGCAGTCATCGGCTACTACCAGCGTTTCCTGAACAACCTCCCAACCGTTGAGCAGTTGGCGTCGGCACCGCCGGGGAAAATCATTGACCTCTGGGCGGGGCTCGGCTATTACGCCCGTGCCCGCAACTTGCACGCGGCGGCGAAAGTGGTGGTTGAAGAGTTCGCGGGGATCTTCCCGTCAACTGTCGACGAGTTACAAAAATTGCCCGGGGTGGGGCGATCTACCGCTGGGGCGATTGCGGCATTGGCTTTTGCTCGGCGGGCGCCGATTCTTGATGGTAATGTACGGCGGATTCTTTGTCGCCTGTTCGCCCTGCGGGAGCCGCCGCGTTCAACGGCAGCGGAAAAGCAGCTCTGGCAGTGGGCGGAACGGTTGACGCCAGAGCAGGATGTCCACGATTACACCCAGGCAATTATGGATCTGGGTGCGACCGTCTGCGTGCCGCGCAAACCGCTCTGTACCGACTGTCCACTCAATGACCTCTGTCACGCGTGTCAACTGGGGCTGGAACAGGAACTGCCGTTGCAACAGGCAACGAAGAAGCTGCCGCTTCGCCATGAAGTGGCTTTGCTGCTGGAAAGACAGGGGGGCTATCTGGTGCGTCGGCGGCTGTCCAGCAGTTTTCTCGGCGGGCTCTGGGAGTTTCCGAGTATCGGCTTAAATGACAGGGAGCCAGCAGAAGATAAGCTCCCTTTGCTGATGGCCGACTTGGGTGTCACCGGTGAGGCTCAGTTCCTCGGCAGCATCAGTCATATCTACAGCCATTTCCGCCTTGAACTGCAGATTTACCAGCTCTCGATAGGGGATTTACCGCAGGTCGCCGAGACCGAAAATGATTGGTGTGCTGCCGCGCAGCTTAGCGATTTAGCACTGCATGGTGCGCATAAAAAAGCCCTCGGCAAATTGCCGGGCGAAATTGGAGGATAGATGTTGTTACCGCCCATTCTGACCACAACCGCACAGATTGCTGAATTTGCCGCAGAGCTGGAAAAGCACTCGGTCATCGCTGTCGACCTGGAAGCGGATTCGATGCACAATTACCAGGAGAAGATTTGCCTGCTGCAGTTTTCCACTCCCGAAAAAACGGTGTTGATCGATCCCCTGGCGGGGGCCGATCTGAGTTTACTGCAGCCGGTTCTGGCTGACCCGCAGGTGCGTAAAATATTCCACGCGGCCGATTATGATATCCGTTGCCTGGCACGTGATTTTGCCATCGAAATCAATGGCCTGTTCGACACCATGATTTCCAGCCAGTTCCTCGGGGAAGAGAAATTCGGTCTGGCTGACGTTCTGCGCAAGTATTTTGCTGTTGAGCTCGATAAACAGTACCAGCGGGCCGACTGGTCGAAGCGGCCGATGAGCGAAGGGATGATCCATTATGCGGCCGAAGATACCAGTCATCTGCATAGACTGGTTGCGGAACTGGAAGGGCAGTTGCTTGAGAAGGGGCGACTGGAATGGGTGCAGGAGGAATGTGCCCTGCTTGAGAAGGTCCGGTTTGCCGTGCATGAAGGGCCGCTGTTCC